>JBKPQV010000721.1:0-4722 GCA_046734235.1 Acidobacteriota bacterium | reverse complement strand
ACCTGGCACCGCTTTGTTACAGCGATATCATCGGGATCCAAGTTTGCAAGACGCGAGAGTCAGATTGTAACAAAGCGGTGCCAGGTCACCGCACTCCAAGGGAAATCCGGTATAGATGTGATTCGCTGCGAATGAAAATTGAACCATTCGAAACAGCCATTGATGCTAGCGTACGACCCTCGATTTGATTTGTCGCGAGGTGTTTTAACTGTGGACCGGGCGCTATCACTACCGATTCACCTTCCTCGCTTAAAAAGTAAATGCGGCCATCTGCATAGATAGGCGACGCTGAATGATTGCCGCCAACTCGAGCTCTCCAGTATTCCTTTCCGGTTTTTGCATCTACGCAAGTGGCAATGCCGTTGTCTGTAACCATATACAGCTCATTGCCAACAATGAGTGGAGAAGGTGTCAGGGGAGCGCCGCGATCCAACTTCCAGGCAACCTTGGATTTGGTTACGTCACCTTTCCCGTCCAGGTGTACCGCCAGAATACTCGGTTGTTGAAATCCAGTGCAGATAAATACCAGGCCATCAGCATAAACTGGCCTGGGCACGTTTGAGAATCCCTCCCCATACGTTACCTGCCATAACTCTTTGCCCGTGCGCGGCTCATAAGCAACTGCCCGGAAGGCGCCAGGACTAATTACCTGGTCACCGTTTGACGTTTTCACTATTAACGGAGTGGTATATGCCTGATATCCCTCTCGCGACTTTTTCCATTTTACCTTGCCGGTAACCTTATCGAGAGCGACTATGAACTGAACATCGTTTCCATCGCAACTGATTATTAGAAGGTCATCATAGAGAACCGGAGAGCCGCCGGTGCCGTGTTGGCCATTGTCATATTCGAGTCTTGTCTTCCAAACGATTTCACCATTCTGCGTAAGGCAAGCTGTCCCAAATGCCCCGAAATGTACATAGACACGGTCACCTTCAATAACGGGTGTTGGTGAGGCAAAACTGTTTTTTGAGTTCGTTAGTTTTGCGGACTTGAGGTGAAAGACTTCAACATTCTGAACGACTGCTCCAGTGTTCAGATCAAGAGAGATTGCCCGCAAAGATTTGCCGTCTTCTATTGCGGACGTAAGCCAGATTCGATTGTCCTGGATTACTGGAGACGACCATCCTTTACCAGGAATCGGAACTTTCCAGCGCACGTTACTGGTTTCGCTCCAGGTGAACGGCAGACCTTGCTCATCCGAGGTGCCCTGACCGGTTGGACCACGAAATTGCGGCCAGTCGGAGATAGGCGTCAGTAAAGTCAGGAGTAAAAGGACGATGCTCATGCGAACCGTAAGACCAGGCAACTCTTAGGACAAGCCGATTGGGGAGATGCCCTTTGATGAAATCGAACGAACGTTCAGACTTTTTGGTCGCTGAGGTTTTAGAACACTAAGGAGCTTACTTGGGCTGAATCCGTATCACGAAATTACAAATCGCAATCTTCTCGTCAGGCAGCACTTCGGTCGGGGCTTCGCGCACCAGTTCACGGCCATTCACGGTTGTTGGATTTCGACCCTTGGCCACCAGCCAAAACCGTCCTTCGTTATCTCGCGACAGGACCGCGTGAGTACGGCTAACTTCAGGATCACCTTTGATTGGCAAATCAACAGTAACGCTGCGAGAGCCACGACCAATCGTGATCTCGTTCTTCAACACCGGCACCACTGCTTCGCGCACTCCATCACGCCAGATCTCCACCGAATAAAGTGGCGCGGTTTTGGTCCTAACAACTGTTTGTTCACTCTCACTGGTTTCACTCGAAGCAAACTCCCGAATCGTTTCGTTGGCGTTGATGCTGGCAGATATCTTCGAAGGATCAATACGCGCGGTCACCATCGTGTGACCCGACTCGGTCTCATCCCATACCGCCTGCACACGGAATTCACCCTTGTTCAAGGTTCCATCTACACGTAGCTCCACTGCAAATGACTTAACCGCCAGTTGAGTCGAACCGCTAAGTTCTCGAGCACGTTCCGAAAGAACATGAAACAGCCCTTGCTCAAGCCCTCTTCGCTTGTCGCCCTGCCAATCTTTGTCGTCGTCTGAACTGAGATAAACGATATATTCGCGCGGAATGTAGGTCGGACCACCTGGCGGCGTGAACATTTCCCGCTGCATTGCGGCTTCAACTTCGCGAGCAATCTTTACCAGGAACTCTTCCCAAACGCGGCGTGGTTTGGCATGTTCGTCCGCGGCCTCAAGCAGATCCTCGCCGGTCTCGCCGTCGATCCATTTCCTAATTGATTCAATAAGGCCCAAATTAAGTCTCCTGGTTTTGAGTGCAGGTGAGCGCTATTCAAAACGAACGTATCTTCTATTAATCCAGCCTCGATCTGAAGAGTATGGATCATTCTTGGGCCGGCCATGCGCAACGACCTGCACCTCAATCCAGTTGTTCTCTGCGATCGTCAATATCTTTACACGTGAACCAGACTCCGCGATCCCGATCGGCGCGTTGCTGGTATTAGCGACGGGTCGAAGATTTACGTCGGTAGTTGTAACACCTTCCTTGCCGACTGCGAAAGTTTCACCCAAAACCGGAATAGATGATAGCGGATTCCAGTGCGACGTCACGTATTTATGTGTCGCCAACAGCATACCCGAAAACGCCAGAATTAATCCTGCTGCGACAATGGCTTTGCGGGCCCGGCTAGGTGGTGCTGTTCTTTCAGTTGGACCACCAACAGGAACCTTGCGAGTGTTGACTGTGGTTTTTCGAGCCTTCGCCTCCTTAGCCTCAATGTCCATTTGCCTTCTGGCTTCCAGGCTAATGGGAACGACGATGCGCGGGCGTTTAATTGAATCTACCTCCGGCGCCACCGTGTTGCGAGGTTCCTCTTTGGCGAATTGAGGTTTCGGTGGAGCAGCTTCAGTAAATTCTTCAGGCTCAATCGAAAGATCCTCGCTCGGTTTTCGTTGGGGTTCGATATCAGCGGTCACCGATTGCAATCGTCGAGTTGGCGGCAAACTTGCTTCTGCGAATTCGTCCCAAAACTCCTCAACAGTTTGAAAGCGATCTTCAGGCCTGTTTTGTGTCGCCTTTTGCAAAACTCTCAAGACAGCGGCCGACCATGGCTTTGTGTTAACTGATAGCGGCAGGTCGGTCAAACTGTGATGGGCATACCGTCGTGGTGATTCACCTGCCAGCAACGTATACGTCGTCTTGGCTAACGAATAGATGTCGGCTGCTGGCGTTAGATAATCTCGAGGAGCACTTAGAGTCCCTGTATCGAGTTGGCCAGTTTGCACCAGTGGATTGTGTTCGGGCGCCGAATAGATGTTTGTTCCCACACGAGTGATGACGCCTTCAGATGCATCAAGTCGGGCGACCCCAAAATCGGCAATTTTTACCGTCTGTCGATCGGCGGTTAACAAAAGATTCTGGGGTTTTATGTCGCGATGAATCACGCCGCACTTATGCGCATGAGCCAACCCCGAGCACACCTGTTCCAGGTAATAAACCGCGCGGTCGATTGGTAATGGGCGATTGCGCGTGAGTGCAGACATATCGCCGCCTGGTAAATACTCAAGAACAATGTAATGAAAGGTGGTGCCGACAAGATCAATGGCGGTTCCGTGACCCAGGCGATTTATGACATTTGGATGTCGGACACGGTCGAGAGCAACAGCTTCATTCTGAAAGTTTGCAACCAACGTTCGTTCGAGCTCGGCGTCAGGCTCATCTTGCAGAAAAATATTGAGAGCTTTGATGACGATTGTTCGCGGAGCACCATCGTGTGCGGCCAAGTCATTAGCGACGTAGATTTCGGCATAGCTACCACGGCCAAGACATTCGACGATGTCATACCGGCCATCGAGTCTGCTCTGTTGAAGTTTTAGGTCCGACATTATTTCGCCCTGATTTGCATCCCTTAGATGCTAAAACGAAGAGATCAGGGAACAGTTTCATGGGGTCGTCTGGGTGGTGGGCGGTTTGGTCAGTTCATCATAGTGTTGCAAAGCTTTTTCACGGGCTTTTAACGTTTTTAAGCTAACTGCAGCCAGTCCCAGCGTTGCTTCCTTCTTAATAGTGCTATTGGTTGGCGACGCAGTTGCATCGGCCTTTGTGATAGCCGCTTCAAAGGCCTTAGCCGCTTCCTCGGAGTTTCCCGTGAGCAAATTGGCACGTCCGTACAGATATAGAAATTCAGGATTTGGGGAATCTAAAGCATTTTGAATCCCTGAATTCAGGAGCTCTTTACCTATTTCGTTAGTTAACCAGGCTCGCGGATCTTTATCTACTTCACGGCGTGCACGCTCAAACTGAACGAATGGCTCTTCTACTGGTTTCGGAACTGTCACAGGCGCGGTCACTGTTTGGTTTTGACTGGCGAGGAAGGGAATCCGCTCTTTAAGACGAGCTCCAGCATAAAACCCGGCTGCCACCAAAATAAGTACGAACAAGAACCCAAAGACACGGGCGGCGCTACTACCGCCTTTTTTAGCAACCGGTTCAGCAACGTTCAGTCTCTCCTGGGGTACAGGTGTCACCGCCGCAGGCGTTCCCGGGAAGGCGATTCGAGACGGAGGAACTAAAGTTTCTGCCGTTTTTTCACCAGTTAAATCCTGATAACCCGAGGAGCCAGCAACCGGATATAGATCTTGAGTTTCTGGAGTGATGGTAGGAGCAAGATCGTCAGATCTCTCTGACGCCGAAATACGTTTTCCTACTCGAACTACCACCACTGTAAGGTTATCCTCAGCCCCACGCTCGAAG
>JBKPQV010000720.1:0-9012 GCA_046734235.1 Acidobacteriota bacterium | reverse complement strand
ATGTCGAGCATTTGTTATCAGTAGCCCTTCCTGCTGAAGTGCTCCCTGATGCAACGCCGCGAGTATAGCAGCACGCAATTGATCCAGTCCTTCACCGGTGAGCGCAGAGACTCGGATCCCATGATCATGATTCGCATAGCGCGACGAGATAGGCAAGTCGCTCTTGTTGAGAACCAGCAGTGTCTCAAGGTTTACATCGATATCGCTTGGTCCAAGTTCGTCAGATGCGTCGACAATATTCAGAATCAAGTCCGCATCACTAATCGCGCGACGACTTCGTTCGATTCCCAGACTTTCAACTGTGTCTTCCGTTTGGCGCAAGCCTGCGGTGTCGATCAATAAAACAGGCACACCACCCACGTCTATTGGCTCACTCAAAGTATCGCGAGTGGTCCCGGCGATGTGCGTAACGATCGCCCGATCCTGTTCGACTAATCTATTGAAAAGACTAGACTTACCAGCATTAGGTTGGCCGACGATAGCCACCCTCACTCCGTCTCGTACTAATGTCCCCGCAGCAAATGTATTCGCGAGATTCGAAATCCCATCGGAAGTCGCTTTTAATAGCTCGTTAATTTCATTCAACTCCGTTGGCGGAAGATCATCCTCAACAAACTCGAGTGCCGACTCAAACAGAACGATCGTCTTGATCAAGTCAGCTTTGAAAGTTTCGAGCGCTTTCGACAGTTCGCCTCCAACTTGTCGTGTAGCTTGTTTAGCAGCTGCTGATGTCTGTGCGGCAATTAGATCTCTGATGGCTTCAGCCTGGGCCAAGTTGATCTTGCCGTTCGAAAGCGCACGAAGCGTGAACTCACCGGGCTCAGCGAGGCGGGCACCCAGATGCAGCGAGAGGTCCACGATGGCCCTTACTACCGAAGGTGATCCGTGGCAGCTAAGCTCGATGACGTCTTCGCCGGTTACCGAATGAGGCGCAGGAAAATAAGTAACTAAACCCTCATCCAAAGTTTCCCCACTTTCAGGGTCAATTATCTTAGTGACTGTTGCGCGCCTGGGTTTTACATTATCCAACTCACTTGAGAGATGTTTCGCAATGGGAAGGGAAAGGGGGCCACTGAGGCGCACAATTGCAATGGCCCCACGGCCAATCGGTGTGGATGGCGCAACAATCGTGCTCATGATTGTAAGACGTGGTTGTCGAGCTGAGGGACTAGTGAACGCTTCGCGCCCTATTTGGGTGGACGCCTTGCTATTCTTAGTTTTCGATCAGAGCCTTCCCCGATTGATTCGGTAACGAGGTCCTCACTCTCTGCCAGAGTCAGGTGAATAATTCGTCTCTCGTTAGGGCTCATGGGTTCAAATGTAAAAGCCAAGCCCGTTTGTCGCACTCGACTGGCTGCCAAATTAGCCATCGCCCTTAGTTCAGCCTCCCGAGTCGCGCGAAAACCCCTGACGTCGCAAACCAAACGCTCATTGCCTTCGAGGTTTCTGCCGTAAACCTGGTTGACCAGGTGCTGCAAGGCTTCGAGCAATTCGCCGGTTTGAGTTTGCAACAACTCAGCGTCGGCGCCGTCGAGATCTAGTATTGGACCAGTCACTCCCTCGCGCACAGTAACGGACAATTCCAGTCCGGCACTATCGAATATCGACTCCAGGAATTCTCCTGCCTGTTGTGGGATTTCAGTCATGGTTACTACCTCGAGCTCAAGCGCCTGCTACAAGAGGTGCCGAAGGCTTCTTACCTCCAGTTGCCTTCTTACCTGCGTTAGGGGGAGTTTCGTCTTCGTCGGTTTTGGTCCATCTATTAATTAGAAACTGTTGAGTGAAGCCTACGATATTTCCCACCAACCAATACAAAACCAAACCAGAGGGCGCGCTCCAAAGAACATAAAGCATAAAGAGGGGCATACCGATCGCCATCATCTTTCGTTGCAGCGGATCTGCTGAAGGAGCCGGGGTGACCAGTTGTAGTACCACCATAGTTCCGGTCATCAGGATTGGAAGTACGTGAATCAGGTAAGGCTCAGCAGCTGAAAGATCAGGAATCCACAGGAAGCTTGCCTGACGAAAGTCCAACGAGATTGTAATTGCTCGGTACAGCGCAAAAAGGAAAGGCATCTGAATCATGAGCGGTAAGCAACCCCCCAAAGGATTGCCTTCTTTCATCAGACGCAATTGCTCCATTTGGAGCTCTTTCAATTTCGGGTCGTTCTGTTTGACGCCTTTTATCTTTTCCTGCAGCTCCTTCATTTTTGGAGCCAGCTTCTGCGCTTTCTTCATCGATTTTGATGAGCGCCACTTAAGCGGAAAGAACAGCGAATAGATCACAATAGTGAAGAGGATGATCGCCACGCCATAGCTATTTGTAAGTTTTGAAAGAAACGTAATCGCCTGCAGGATCGGTACTGCGATTGGACGCGATAGCCAACCTAAGAACCCGTAGTCTATTAAGCCTTCAAGGTCGACAGGCTGTTTGTCAGGTCGTTGGACCAGCGCCGAGATCTCTGTGCTCGCAGCCGTCAACGAGTAGTGATCTTTCGGTCCAGCATAAATGATCGTGTGTGATCCGTCCGCGGGCAGAGTAACGAGACCAGTTACCAGGTAGCGTTTCTCAGGCTTGCTTCCGTTGACTGAGTGCTCATATGCAGTCGTCCGGTACTCGAGGCCTTCTGTAACCTTCACCGGCACAGCCACCATTGCGAAATACGTATCGCCAACGCCGGCCCAATCAATTGGACCACTTAACGTTAGGCGATCAGGTGAACTCTTGCTCCCGTTAATATTCGCGGATGGATGCCGCTCCACTTTTCCATTCACATACGCAATGGCTTCTGGTGCGACTGAATAAAAAGTGTGTAGGGTTACTCCCTGATCACTAATACTTGGACCAATAGTTACCTTTACCGGTGAAACTGGCTGATCACCCCGCTTAACCTCTACTCCTAAATCTGTCGAATACTTATCAGCATCAAAGACCAAGGATTTTCTAACTCGCAACCCGTTGGCATCATCCAGAGCGAAGATCAATTCCTTCTTCTCACCGGCGCGCAGATTTATCGTTACATCGCCAGAAGCGTCAGCGCCCTCGACTCGATACATGGAGCTTAACAAAGTCCAGTCCACTGCTGGATCACCCGTTTGCAATTGCAACGGAACCTGGCGCGGCTGCCGCTTAAGTCCCTCTGGTGAAATCAGTTCGAGTGGTATTCGATCGGATTTTCGACCAGCGACGGAGTAGATTTCTTTCTCGCCATTTTGGTCGTTCTTATTCTTTTTAATAATCCAACTAATGGGTTCGCCGCCACGTGAGTCGAATTTGACTGTATAGAGCGGAGTATCCACTGTAATGGTTCGTTGTGGAGCAGTCGCTTGGCCCACCACAGGAGAAGCATTCGACGCCTGTTGATTCTGTGTCGGGCTGCTGCTTGCTTGAGTTGTATCCGGAGTTGCTTGTGAAGTGGGTGTCTCGGTCTGAGGCTTTTGTGGTTGCTTAACCGGGTAAAAGTAGCTCCACGCAAACAGGATCGCGGATGAAAGTACTAAAGCCAATATGAATCTTTTTTGTTGCATGACTCGTTGAAATCAATAATTAGCAGCGGCTCGCTCTATTTAACAGGATCATAACCGCCCGGATGAAATGGATGACAACGCAGCAGCCGGCCAAGCGCGAGTCGAGATCCACGCAATGCACCGTAACGGTCTATTGCGGCCATGGCATATTCCGAGCACGTAGGAATAAATCTGCAAGAGGGAGGTAGAAGCGGAGAAATCGCCAGTTTGTAGAAACGGAGAAATGATATTAAGACTGTCTTCACACCACTACCACTTACTTGGCGCGCTGTGCCGTCGCATCACCTTGCACTTCCAGTTTTCCGACGCGGTCAATAATTCCCGCAAACTCCTCAGCAGGCGACTCCAACTTTACGTCCAAAAGGCTTAACTTCGCATTCAAAACCCAATCGTACTTGCTTGAAAGAGCTGCCAACGAAAACTCGTTAGCGCGAAAAGCTTCCCTTAACAAACGCTTCGCTCGGTTTCGATAAACGGCTTTGCCGATCGCCTTCTTTGAGGCGGTTACGCCTAATCGATGATGCAGCCCGTCATTGCCAATAACAAATACCGTGATAAACCTGCCGTCGTATCGCTTGCCTTGTCTATATACGTATTGAAACTGCGTTGGGTCTCGCAAATAATGACGCATGCACCTGACAAACCAACTCCAGGAGGGATAAATCTCAGTAGTGCGACGGTGTCAAACGCTTTCGGCCTTTCGCGCGGCGTCGCTTGAGCACCAATCGGCCGTTCTTACTGGCCATCCGCGCTCTGAAACCGTGGGTTTTTGCGCGACGTCTGTTGTTAGGTTGAAATGTTCGTTTCGACATAGTCTCAAGTTTCTCCTCTAGACGAAAACCCTAAGACTAATAGTCACCCTATGTTATGTCAAGAAACGACCCGTGTATTTCAATTGGATCGACCTACTGAACTTATTATCCTCATCATTTAGATTGAAATTCTTACAACTCCGCGCATTCCTCTTAATCCCAACGATCCTAGATCCAGCGTACGATTAACGTACTTCAGGCCGCCTCACAGCCCTCTCACTAAGATCGATTTGTTTTATTACCGCCGACCGCTTGATCATTGGAAAAGTTCTATGTTAGTCTCCGCAGGCTTTCCCGTTAGGACACCTGTAAACAGTTGATAAGAAAAGACTTTAATGCATTACTTTAAGCCCCGAGTATTTTCCACTAGCTGTGGAAAAGGTTGTGGAAAACCGGAATAGTCAAGCCTCCTAGTTTTAATAACAAGGAATAACGGATCGGGTAGGTTAGAGTTCTCCAAGGAATCAGTGTACGGTTCTGTTGCGCGGGCTTTAGTCAAATTGAACCCCTCCAGTTTAAGTCTTAAAATGAACCCATCAGTTGCAACGAATGTGTGGGGTGAGATTCTCCATTCCCTCAGTGGCCGGCTAAATCAACAGACTCTCGATCAATGGTTCGGCCCCATTGAGTTCGAAAGCCTCGATCGCAATGAACAAGTGATTCACTTGCGGGCCCCTAACCAAGTCATCAAAGACTGGGTTGTCAGCAACTATTCGAAGCTCCTTGACGAATCGTTGAATGATCTTCGTATGAACGGGTACTCACTTGGCTGGGCTATCGGCAAAGCCGAGGTTCCGAGTACATCTTTCCACACCGTTCCCGTCGAGAGACCGGCACAGTTTATCGATTCAACAAATGTCCAGTCATCCGTTGCTCCTGCGATGGTTCATTCGAGCACTGAACCATACCAAGTAGAACCTACCCTGAGCTCACGTTATACGTACGATAGTTTTGTGGTCGGATCTTGTAATCAGTTTGCCCATGCTGCTTCTATGGCAGTGGCAGATGCACCTGGCCGAACATACAACCCTTTGTATCTTTACGGCGGAGTGGGTCTCGGGAAAACTCACTTAATGCATGCGTGTGGCCACGCTATCAAAGCGCGTAACCATCATTTGAAGCTCTGTTACCTCTCGTCCGAAAAATTCATGAACGATCTGATCAATGCGATCAGGTATGACAAGACGCAGAGCTTTCGTGAAAAATACCGGTCTGTCGACGTGCTCTTAATTGATGACATTCAGTTCATGGCCGGCAAGGAGCGCACGCAGGAAGAGTTCTTTCACACTTTTAACGCGCTGTACGATCAGCAAAAGCAGATTGTAATTAGTTCTGATTGTCCGCCGAGAGAAATTCCAACCTTAGAGGAGCGGCTACATTCCCGCTTTGAATGGGGCCTAATAGCCGACATCGAACCGCCCGATCTCGAAACTAAGATAGCGATTCTTAAACGCAAGGCCGACTTAATGAACGTCTCAATTCCGGATGACGTTGCGATGTTTATTGCTGGTCGCGTCAAGAGTAACGTACGAGAACTGGAGGGTTCGCTTGTGAGATTGATAGCAATCTCTTCACTACGTGGCGAATCAATTTCAAAGACTCTTGCACAAGACGCGATTCGCAACATAGCCAAAGAAGAAGAGGCGGGTGTTGTAACTGTTCAGCAAATTCAGAAGCTCGTGGCATCCACGTACAAGCTCAGCTTCGACGAGCTACTTTCCAAGAACAATGCACGTCACATCTCACACCCACGCCAGGTAGCAATGTACTTATGCAAGCACCTTACGAAGAGCAGCTACCCGGAAATAGGTCGTGCATTTGGCGGTAAGCATCACACCACAGTGATTCATTCAGTTGAAAAGATTGAATCGCTTGTCGGAACTGATGAAACTCTTCAACGTTTGATCAGCGAACTTACTGAGTCATTACAAAAGTAGTGTCACTGTTTTTTGCACAGTCCACAGAGAACGTTTTGTGGAAATGTGGTAAGGTTTGCGCTCCACCAATTTTTTCCGAAGGTTTTGGAGCAGGCGGCGATTGTTTCCACAGTCTGTCGAAAGCACTAAGTCGACTCATTCTAAACACTTAGCAGCTTATCCGCAGATTCACAGCCACCTACTATTACTACTAGATCTATAAAAGGTTTAGTTTTTGGTTAGAAGAAGAATAGCGCTGTGATAATCACCGCGTGAAGGAGTAATCCCAAAATGCAATTCGTAGTTAACAAGCAGAACCTGCAAAAAGAACTTGCCTTCGTTCAAGGCGTTGTCGAAAAGAAGAACACGATTCCTGTTCTTTCGAACATTCTGATCGAATCAGTCGGTGAAAGCACGATCAGGATTACTGGCACGGACCTGGACGTGACTATCCGTTGCGACATGGACGCTGAAGAAATCACTACTCCAGGTGCGATGTGTGTGCAGGCACGCAAGTTGTTTGAAATCGCGCGTCTCCTTCCAGATGCGCCGGTTAGCTTCAAAAAAGAGGACAACGATTGGGTAACGGTTAAATGTGATAGAGCACGATTCAAAATGGTCGGCGTAGCCAGGGATGCCTTTCCGGAAGTTCCTTCGTCTAAATCGGCACCCACAAAGATTCCGGCGAACGTTTTGAAAACGTTTATCGATCGAACAATCTTCGCGATTACCCAGGAAGAATCCCGGTATACGTTATCCGGGGCAAAGTTTGTGCTCGATGAGACGAGCGCCAAGATGGTTACTACTGACGGCCATCGTCTTGCTTACGTTGAACGACAGAATGTTGCCAAGAATGGTGCGACACAAACGATCGATACTTTGATACCGAGAAAAACGCTCGCAGAGTTGACGAAATTGACTGCGGGTTATGATGGCGACATCAGCTTGGGGATGGATGAGAACCACATCTATTTTGAGATCGGGTCGCGTTTGTTGATCTCTCGCATGCTGTACGGACAGTTTCCAAACTATGAAATGGTAATGCCAAAAAATAACGACAAGTCAGTGCAGTTTGATAGTTCGTTATTAAATCTGGCGATACGAAGGGTTGCTTTGATGGCTGACGAACGGTCGCATGCAATTCGTTTTCATCTCGAGCCTAACCAGTTGGTGATCAGTTCGCAAAATGCCGAAGAGGGAGAAGCCAACGAAACTTTGCAAACTGAATACGCCGGCGAGGAAACTGATATCGGTTTCAATGCTCAATATCTTCAGGAGTTTTTGAACGTAATCGGTGATGCGAAGATCGCTTTCGAGTTTAGAGATGGAAACTCACAAGCTCAACTCAAACCCGCCGAGGGAGCCGATTACGACTACAAGTACATCGTGATGCCAATGAGAATTTGAGGGTGTTTGTAGTTCGGAGGTTATGTTTCGGAGAAAGAGATGAAACACAAAGACTCTAAGACACGAAGGCACTAAACTTACAATCCTTTTATGTCTTAGAGTCTTTGTGACTTTGTGGTTAAGTTGGTTTTACTAAGAGCGCGCTTGGAAACACTCTGGGCGCGTTTTGCTTTGTTCGAGCGACGAATTTCATTTACTCGCTATGTTAAACTTTGCGGATGCTACTCGCTGAACTTGAAGCGACTAACTTTCGCAATCTAACTGGCAAGATACTTTGGGGACCTCAATTAAATATCATCTACGGTAATAATGGTCACGGAAAGACCAGCTGGCTTGAAGCAATTCATATCCTCGCGCGAACCAAATCGTTTCGCACTCAACGTCTTCAGGAAACAATAAAGTTTGGAGAACAGGTAGCAGTAATTACTGGACGCGTAACTGTTGGAACTGAAATCATCCGGGATCTTCAGGTAGCTCTCCAGAACAACTCCAAAGCAATCTTCGTTAATTCCAAGCGAGAGCCCCTGGCTCGTTATCTCTCGCAACTGCAAGTCTTTTCTTTCACCGCCGCTGACCTGGATGTAGTGCGAGGAATACCGGAATCTCGCCGGCGTTTTCTGGATCGAGGAATCTCGTCAATCAAGCCTGCTTACCTGCAAACGATAGTTGACTACAGCAAAGTCTTAAAACAGAAAAATAAGTTATTGCATGTTGCTAATGAAGAGGAATTTAGCATTGAGAAGTTGACCGATCTGGTGACGCCCTGGAACGACCAATTGATTCGTCTGGCGAGAATTATTCATGAAGAGCGGACCGCATACGTCCATGGATTGAATACTGCTCTCGAACGACAACTTTTCGACCGGCGCGACCTCAGCACACGCTATTTGTCATCACTCGAAGGCAAAGGAGACCTATCGGATTATGAGGGTCTTTTACGGTCGCGTATTGCGCTGAGAATGGGCGCCGAAATGGCAGCCGGCCACTCTCTAATTGGTCCGCACAGAGACGACCTGGAGATCCTTTTGGACGGCCACGAAATCCGGGTTTACGGAAGCTCCGGGCAGCAGCGTAGCGCATTGTTATTATTAGACTTAGCGGCAATTTCGTTGTATAATTTGGCCACCAATGATCAGCCAGTTTTCGTCATCGACGATGTCGACGCTGAACTGGATGAACGACGGATTCGACGCATACTGGAGTACCTCGAAGATCGCACACAAACTTTCATCACAACCTCGAAAAGGAGCCACGTTGAAGGATTCTTTTCCAGGGCTCATGTGTACGAAATTGAAGAGGGAAAAGTCAGGAGTAATAGCTCTCCAGATCAGATTGCGCCGATCACCTCA
>JBKPQV010000719.1:0-5407 GCA_046734235.1 Acidobacteriota bacterium | reverse complement strand
CGTAGCTCAAGCGGACAACCTGAATCAACACGATGTACTAATCGGCGGGAGCGTCAGATGTTTATTAGTGACTTGTCTAGCGGTGAAGTTGAAGCACCACACGGCATAAAGCCGGTGGTGTCTAAAAGCACATTCGGGTGTTGTTCTAGAGGTGAAGTTGAAGCACCACACGGCATGAAGCCGGTGGTGTCCTAGTTACAACTTCCGCACACCCATCAAGCGAATAGGCTCGATGCCATAAGTCTCGACATCAATTGTCTTACCATCAAGAACCTTGATCTTAGCCGCGTACATCAAAGCCCCTACTCCTTCTTCTTTCCCTTTGTCGTTTGTCTTCAGATCAAGCTGAAGGATTCCAAACGGATAATCTCGCGAACGGTTGTTCACGTACGCTTCCAGAAAACCAACGGGTCGATCACCAACAGCGTAGATTCTCCTGCCACCCTCAATACGATGTGAGCGAATTAGCTTTAGATCGTAGAAACCTACCCGACCCGTCAAAGTGATTTTGCCTTTTGATTTCGCTTTCTCAAGTAACTTCAGTAAGGCATCTGGTCCGCCTTCAAGCAGTGCGGCCGCCATCGATTTCGCCTCAGCGTCCGGTGTGTAGCTACTGATGTGAATGTCAATGTTGGCCCTTGTGCCGGCGCCCACCATCGCTGGACCGGCGCCGGCGGGTAGATAAGCAAGTGCCCCAAATTTCTCTCGTTTGGGTTGCTTCTCTTCCTGGGCCGGTACGTTCATCGATACGCCAAAAGCAACGACCGCAAGCAGAGTAAACGCGGACAAGATTGTCGCCCTCATGCTGTCTCTCCTTCTGGAATAGTTCTTAAAGAAGTCGCACCCGACCTACTTTTCTGGTGGGGGTGGATATTTCTTGAATAGTTTGGCCATCGCCTTATTAATATTCTTTTCCACCTTCTTGGGATCTTTTCCTGACCCTAACGTTTTGCTGGCTTCACCTCGCCAAACTTGCTTTTTAGTCGTGGTGTCGTACAAGTCGCAGTTAAGTGTGCCGATATTTATCGTTGAACTTGTTGTGGTTGTTGTAGACATACCACCCCAGCCACCCCAGCCGCCCCAGCCCCACATGTCACCACCGGTGCTGTAGGAGTTCCACTGTTTCTCCTGATTGACGGCAACCTGATACGTTACATAAAGATCAGGATTGGCCTCAGTTTTAGATAGTCCCTTGAGAGCAAGTTGTGCATCGATGGCCTGCTTGATCTGCTCATCAAGGATGGAATTCGGATATTGAACGTTGGGAATCTGGACCCACTTGTAGGTCTTGAACTTAGAAAAGTCAGTTCCACGCATGTAGTTAAATCTGATGTCCTGGGCCGAAACCGCCGCGCAAGAGAGCAACAGCAGAGCAGCAACCAAACCTAAACGAAACGCACTATTAGACTTCACCATCTCCACACCTCACCTTTCTTGGGAACTTCGAAGAATGCCGAAATCTTAGCCGTGGGCAAAAGTCAGAATAACTGTCAGTTTTTACAGTATCCCCACAATTCAAGACTTTCTTAAGATCTTGGAAGGGACCGATCTGTTTCGGAGGTCAAAGAATGCAAAATTATTCCGAGTCGAAGTTCTCATACCTAACTTTCATTTTCCTCATTCTGCTAAGTTTTCATTTAGCGTCAGCTAAAAACACTGACGACATCGTCATACTGAAAAATGGCGACAGGCTTACAGGCGAACTAAAAAGTCTGCAACGTGGCGAATTGAAATTTAAGGCCGACTACATGGCCGAGGCAGTGAGGCTCGATTGGAGCCAGGTCCAGAGTATAGAAAGCAAATCAACTTTCCTGATCTCGTTAGTCGACGGAAAGCTCTTTACTGATGTGTTGCGCCTGGTCCCATCAAATTCTCCGACGCTTGCCAACTTTGTTATTGGCTCGGCTCGCGAAGCGGTTCGTGTACAGCAATTGGAGGTACTGCGAATCCTGCCGGCGGATGCAAGATTTTGGAGTCGTCTTGAAGGATCGATAGACTTTGGGTTGAGCTATACCAGTGGCAACGAACAATATCAGACCGACTTGTCGGCCACCGCGACTTACCGCAAGGGCGATAACTCCTATACGGCCAGTGGTGAATCATCCTTCAGTGGCCAGCCACAAGGCACCAGCACCAAGCGTAATCAGTTTGTCTTTGATTATAGGAAACAACTAAATGAGCATTGGTACGGCGGCGGGCTGCTTGAGTTCCTGAGAAGTGATCAGCAGAGTCTGGACTTGCGCACTTCAGTAGGTGGACTGGTCGGACGCAATCTGGTTCGCTCTGAAAGCACTCTGTTCTCAGTTTTTGGCGGAGTGGTGGGAACCCGCGAGCGATACACGGCTGAACTAGAGAAACCTCACACAACTAACGCAGATGCAATGGCTGGAGTCGACTTTGCCACGTTCAAGTTTAATAGAACAGATCTTCGCTCGAGGTTTTCACTATTCCCCAGCTTAACCACGCCTGGTCGTACCAGACTTCAGCTAACTTCCAATGTGAAATTTAAGATCGTGAAGGATTTATGGTGGGGCTTCAATGTCTATGAGAACTACGATAGTAAACCGCCGGTCCGGGCGGATAAGAATGATTTGGGGATCAGTACTTCGTTGAGTTGGAAATTCTGATCCGTTAAACACTACTGTAAGTTTTGCCAGTATGCGTGCTCGATATCGCAATCTAAACTGTGTATTCATTTCTATGAACACAAGAAGGCGCGGCTCAAAGTACAGGCAAAATAACCCATGACTTCCGACAGAAACTCCCATCAGGAGCTCCCCACTGAGGCGCCGACCGAACCCCTACCTGATTGGAGTCCGCAGGAAGTTGATATCAGCGCCAGCTCGCATCAAGGTCACGTCAGGGAGAACAACGAAGACAGCTACATTGTCATGCGCTTCGGGCGTTCGCTCGAAAATATCCAAACAAACTTAGATGAAAATGTAATCGAGCGCAGTTACAACATCACGGGTTATGGAATGCTTGTAGCCGACGGCATGGGTGGGATGGCTGCCGGTGAAGTTGCGAGCCAGTTGGCGCTGGCTCGCGTGGTGGAATTGATCGTCGAGACGTCTGACTGGGTGCTTTCTTTAAATAAGGAGAGGGAAGTTCAAACGGTATTGCAGAGGATGACTCAACGTTTCCACCAGGTAGACCAAACATTGCGAGAAGAGGCTCAAGTGGACTCTCGACTGCGCGGAATGGGGACGACTCTTACAGTGGTCGGCACTTTAGGCAGCCATCTTCTCCTCGGTCATGTTGGTGACTCGCGCGCTTACCTGTTCCGCAATAATCAGTTGAAACAACTGACTACGGATCACACACTGGCCCAGGCATTGATCGATGCCGGAGTTGCCAGTCTGGATGATCCCGCTACGCGCTCCATGAAACATGTTCTCACGGCGGCGATGGGTTCCATGGGCGATCGTATTGAACCACAGGTACAACGCTTTAAAGTAGGGTCCGGAGATCAGATTCTTCTTTGTACTGATGGCCTTACCGACATGGTTGACGACGAAACGATTTCCCGTGTTTTGCGCGAACAACCCTCCGCTGAAAAAGTCTGCAGCACGCTTCAGGAACTCGCTCTAACCGCAGGCGGTGTCGACAACATCACTGTCGTGTGTGCGCGTTATTTCGGGGCTGGAAGATAATTGAGCAGTGTCTGATTTAAGCCTTCTCGAATAGCTCGTCCCACCGAAGTGTCTTCTTTGCTTCGCGTTGTTCTTCTATCCAAAGAGTCACGTTTTTAAGGATTTCACGTCGTTCCTGACTCGCGGTCTTCCTTTGTCGTTTAGGACAGTCCTTTTCACCGAGTCGAAACACTCGTTGCTCCCGCTTGATTATCCTTATTGATTTGAGTTTTTTAGCCATTTTCGAGAGGGAATCCCAACATACAACGCCGAGGTTAATTTCAATGATTGATAGTACGGTTCAGACCTAATCTCCAACACTGTCAGAATTGACAGTATTCAGAGGGTTTAGGTGTCGCTAGGATTCGCACACTACCACGGCAAGTCGGCCCCGAGGGCTGGCAAATGCGGGATTCATCCGAAGGAGAACCTGCGTTGCTCGACAAATAGAAGGCTGACTCACAATTAGAAGAGAAGAGAGGAACATTTAGATGCAAATCGCCAAATGTAGCGCGCTAAAACTAATGACGGTCGCCTTCGTTCTGGGATTGGCCTGTGCTGGAAGCACTATGGCCTCAGTATCGTTAGCGACAATCAACAATTCACTTGTAACGACGTCACCACAAGAAGAAGTCAAGAAGATGAAGGGGGTTGTGGTTAAACGTGATCCTGATTCGTTCACCATGTCGGAGACAACCGGTGGACCGACAACGACAGTAGTATTGAACGAATCAACTGAAGTCAAGAGTCACAAGAAGGGTGTATTCCGTGGATCGAAGGAGTATGCTGCAAGTTACATCCTCCGCGGACTACGCCTGGAAGTTGACGGAGTGCGAAATTCTGATGGAACTATCACCGCCAGCAAGATTCGCTTTGACGAGCAGGACTTGCGCACTGCTCAGGCCCTAAAAGCCACTGTTGATCCTGTCGAACAGGAACTGAACGAAAAGTTAAGACAGCAGCAAGCTGAGCAGGAAAGACTTGCGGGACAAATTGCCGAGACACAAGCAGTAGCTTCTGCAGCCGCAGAATCTGCGGCGAAGGCCAATGAAGCGGCGGCAAAAGCTCAAAACACCGCTGATTACGCTAATAACCGTATTAACGGACTGGATGACTTTGATCCGATCAAAACTGTCACGGTGACTTTTGTAACTGGCAGTGCGAAGCTTGGTCCAAAAGCCCAAGCAACCATCGACGAAGCCGCTGCGTGGGTAAAGACTCAGAATACAAAAGGCTGGGTGATGGCTGTGATTGGATATGCTGACTCGACGGGGAATTCTCAACGCAATATCGATCTGAGCGAACGGAGAGCCAACGCGGTGATTTACTACATCGTGAGCAAATACAAAATGCCTCTGAGCCGGCTCGTCCAGCCTTTCGGTTATGGTCAGTTGGAACCAGTGGCTGAAAACAAAACGAAAGAAGGTCGTGCCAAGAACCGTCGAGTTGAAATCCGATTGATGGTTAACAAAGGCATCGCGGGAACAGTGGGACAATGATTTCTTGCGGCTGACGTAATCTAATAATTCAGCCGCAAGTTAATGGTGAGTGGGTGCGGGCAGAGCAGGAGGCGCATCTGCACACCATCGGGCCGGATATTTCCGGCCCGATTTTTTTAATAGCGTTTCACGCGGCTTTGCCTCAAAAGTCGATTTGCACCTGCGAACGGCTTCGCCGCCCGTTGTGAGGATGTGGCTATGCCCTTCCGTGATGGCCGCACGAAGGACCCGGCTACGCCACTGCGATCAACGCTTAAGGGAAATTGTATCTGGGAC
>JBKPQV010000718.1:0-4547 GCA_046734235.1 Acidobacteriota bacterium | reverse complement strand
AGCAACGATCCCTTCGCCACTCATCATACTGCGGAAGAATCCTGACGCTGCCTTGCGAAGTGTGTACTGAGTGGAGCCTTCCCAGGCGACGAGATGTCCTGTATCAACCACATAACGCTCACCTGGTCTCAACATTTTTCGATGTATAGCTCCAAATGACGAGACCAACAAGAGTCCCTGTCCCTGGACCATCAGGACAAACAAACCTTCTCCGGCGAAGAATGATTTAGCTCCGCCCCACTTCGTGTCAACAGTAAGACTCGCGTCACCGGCCAGATATGAACTTGACTGAACAAAAAATGGCTGACCACTTAATTCAATCGCAGCAATGTCGCCAGGACTTCCTGGCGCAAGTGTAACTTCACCTGGGCCACCACGCGCAGTAAAAGTAGAAATAAACGCCGACTCGCCACCAGCTGCACGCTTGATCGCGCCAAACAAGCCCCCTTTCATTTGCGATTGAAGCTCAATGTTTGCCGACATCGATACCATCGCCCCAGCTTCGGCTTGAATGGATTGCTCAGCGCCGAGTTGCAAGACTGCCAGGGCAAAGGAGGGTTGATGCAACACTTCAAAGCTATAACCTCGCCCCTGTCCCCGAGAATCGGCATCGATCTGAATGCCCTGCCCAACTGGCGCCTGATATGAAGGTGCACCCACACCCAAGCGGTTTCCACAAGCGCCGCAGAAAGTTGATCCGTCAAGCAACGAGGCTCCGCACTTTGGACAGTTCATATGATCACTCCTTGAGATTTTCTTTTGATGATTTCAACAGCTTCTTCTGCTGTATCCGCGAAATCAAGGGCGGCCACATCCGCATCGCTGACCGCAAGCGATCGCTGCCATTGTTCGACTACTGGTCGCCAACAATCTCCAAGGAGGACCAGTGGACGAGGTTCAATAACTCTAGTCTGAATCTTGTTCCAAACTAAGGACAACTCTGTCACGGTTCCCATGCCACCACGAATCGCAATGAATCCCACTGAACGAGTAATTAATCGTTGCAGCCGCTCGTAAAAATGAGGCGTCGCAACCTTATCCGTCAGAAAACGGTTTGGCTCATGTTTGAACTGATTCATTACGATACCCAACACCCGACCGCCAGCTTCACGAGCGCCCCGACTAGCCGCCTCCATCACACCAAGGTAACCTCCAGTACAGATGGTAAATCCGGCTTGGGCTAACAACGCCCCAGCAGTCCTTGCCTGGTTGTACTCGGGATCATCTTCTCCGCATTTCGATCCGCCAAAAATAGTAACGATGCGTTCGGGGGTGTCCGTCATCTCCGTACCTCACCAGTTAACATTAGTGAGCCATTCTCTTTGTATAAAACATAGTCATCGCGAGTTGCGAAAGATCCGCCGGAATAGTCGGCAGGCACTGGTTTAGGATCCCGCACACGTGCATCCTTTACATTTACAAAGCCAGCCTCTTCGAACAGTCTGCGATATTCAGGGATCCCTAACAGGTGAACCGGAACCTTAAGCGTCGGTATCCATTGGTGCGATGGAGAATTCTCCAAGTAAAGATCTATGACGGTGACAAAAACTCCGCCATCAGCTAGAACACGGTGAATTTCTCGAAGCGCCGCAACCATATTTGAATAGTAGTAAAGTGATTCCATCGAGAACGCATGTGTGAACTCTTCATCTCGAAATGGAAGTGCCTCTGCGGTGGCGACCTTGAATTCAACGTTTGAAAAACCATTCGATTGCATTGCGGCGACTTCAACCATTTCATCGGCAATATCGATACCCACAACTTTGCCGTCGGTTGCGTATTCTGCCATTAAGCGTGTGGCCCAACCTGAGCCACAGCCGACGTCTAGCACACGCGCGTCGGTTGGCAGATGCATGCGCTCGATTGCCTGTTCACCAACAGGTCGATGACCTTTTTCCATGCCTTCGCCACGACCGGCTCGGGCCCACTCGTTGAATTCAAGTCGTAGATGTTCGTCCATAATTTTGGGGAGTAACTTGTAAGGGAGGGTTGATTTCAGACTTCAGATTTCAGATTTCAGATTGTTGATTTCAGCGTGCTAAGTACTGATTTTCACAGTAACAATTTTAAGAAAGCAATCTGAAATCTAAAATCTGAAATCTGAAATTCCTTCAGGGTCTGATTCGATACAACATTCGCGGAAACGGAATTGTTTCCCGTATATGCTCAATGCCACACATCCAGGCAGTGCAACGCTCGATACCCATACCAAATCCGGCATGAGGTACGGTGCCATATCGTCGCAGGTCTAAATACCACTGGAACGCTTCTTCAGGAAGTTGGTGCAGCGCAATTTGTTCCTTAAGAAACTCAAGCGATGTCGCTCGTTCTCCGCCACCGATAACTTCACCATATCCTTCGGGAGCTAACACATCTACTCCTAACGCCAATTCGGGGCGTTCGGGATCGCGTGCCATGTAAAACGCTTTCACTGCCGCAGGATAATGATGAACCATTACGGGCTTATCAAACTGACTAGAGATGTATGTTTCATCGGGCGCACCAAAATCGCCACCCCACTCGAACTTTGCCTCTATAACACCTTTTTCAAATCCCTCGTGGAGTATCTTCACAGCATCATCGTAATGAACCCGCGGAAATGGAGGTACGATTGCTTCCAGTTTTGAGTTGTCACGCTCGAGTACTTTTAGCTCTTCCTTTCGATCTTCAAGTACTCGGCTGGCGATGTAGGAAAGAAAACGTTCCGATAAAGAAAGCACATCATCCAAAGTCGAATAAGCCATCTCCGGCTCAACCATCCAAAACTCTGTAAGGTGTCGACGGGTTTTAGATTTCTCAGCGCGAAATGTTGGACCAAAGCAATAAACCTTACCGCAGGCTGCTCCCGTTGCTTCGTTATAAAGCTGACCAGATTGCGTTAGATAAGCTTTTTCACCATCAAAATAGTCGACTTCAAATAGCGTTGTCGTACCTTCGCACGCAGCTGGTGTAAAAATTGGCGAATCACAGAGGGTAAAGCCATCATTGTCCAAAAAGTTCCTAACGGCCTGAACAACCGTGTGACGAACTTTTAACACCGCATGCTGACGTCTCGAGCGTAACCACAGGTGCCTGTGGTCCATCAGGAATTCAGTGCCGTGCTCTTTGGGAGTGATTGGATAGTCGTGGACCTGCTGCAATACCTCAGCGGTAACGACATCGATCTCGAATCCGCCTGGCGCCCTACTATCAGCCCGCACCGTCCCCTTAACTGCGACTGCCGATTCCTGCCCCAGGGATTTGATCGCTTCCCAAACATCTTCGGGCAAAGCACTCTTCACGGCCACACATTGAACGACACCCGTACCGTCGCGCAGTTGTGGAAATGCTATTTTGCCACTGGACCGCATGTTATAGAGCCAGCCCTTAAGTATGACTTCTGAGCCAACATGTTCCGAAAGTTCATTGATATAGATTTGCTTCTGAGAAGCGAGTGCTGCTGATTGACTTGTCATTAGATAAACCGAAGGTTAGTTAAGATTATTAGTTAAGCCGTTCTTTTAACATTCTTTGCAAGGTAGGAAATCGATCGAGCCATTGAGCAGCCTGAACAACAATCTCAAGAGTTGGTTGGATGAACGGTTGATAAACCGCACCTCTACCGCTCACAGCTGTTTGATATGAAAACGTTCCGATAGCCTTTAATCCTCGCTGAATAGTCATTAGACGAAACTCATCCGCGAAATCATCGGGATCTATTGCCGGCAGCCCCTGACGCCGGCGCTCCTCAAGAAAGAACAAACGATGACCGCGAAGCTCCGCTAATGAAGGTGGACATGGTTGCCTGTCCAGCAGAAACGAAACCAGGTCGTAACTAGCTGGTCCCATACGCGCATCCTGATGATCGATGACACGTAAACGACTTTTTCCATCAACCATCAGATTCGACGCGTGATAGTCGCGATGACAAAGAACTCGAGGAGCAGCTGACAACTCCGCAGCAATGTCGTTTAACTCCGCCTTCAACTCGGCAATCTCGGCATGTCGGAGCTTTTCCTGACGCAAACTCCCAAAATAGTGTTCGAAGTAAAAATCTAGCTCCCATGAGAGCTTTGCTTCGTCAAAAGCAAGCCGGCTGGCAATGGAATGCGCCTCGTATGCTTTATCAGTGGCAGCCTGAATTTTAGCTATCAGACGAATAGCTTGCTCCTTGTATTCGTCACACTGATCTTCAGTTTCGTCTTCGTAGGCCTGAAATAGTTGCTGGTCCCCCAAATCTTCCTGCACGATCATGCCGGCGGCACCGTCAACGGCGTAGATCTCAGGCACAGGAATCCCGGCGTCATGGAATAGCCGAGTGACATCCAGATACGGGTGAAACTCGGGATCGAAAGGTTCTGGGTAGACGGCCGCAACCGCTTTTCCTTTTTTCCAGGGGATACGGAAATACTTTCGCGTTGAAGCGTCGGGAGTAAGTGGAGTGATCTCCAGACCAGCGATTCCCTGACCAGCTATGAATCTGGCGAGTCGTTCAGATGCCGGGGATTCAAATGCGTTAGAGACCACCTGTTTTGCAGAACTCATCAGCAAATATGAATGGGGGTTGG
>JBKPQV010000717.1:0-2703 GCA_046734235.1 Acidobacteriota bacterium | reverse complement strand
GCGTAAAGCCGGTGGTGTCCAAGTTTTCAGGGCTGGGTTCCAGCGATGAAGTTGAACCACCACACGGCGTAAAGCCGGTGGTGTCGAAGTTTTCAGGGCTGGGTTCTTGCGATGAAGTTGAACCACACGGCGTAAACCCGGTGGTGTCCAAGTTTCAGACTCTTCACCAATTACCCATTGTGCTAGTATTTCGGTCCTAATCCACCGACTAAAGCTTTGAGGTCCAACATGATGAGAGCCACTCTCTACTTTCTCTGCGTCGCACTACTTCTCGCCACGACGACGTTCAATTCAACCGCAGTCGCACAGCAAGCAGCCGCTACAACAGCCAACCAAATTAATGTAAAGGGTCTCAAAGATCGCGTCACAATCCGGCGAGACGAACGTGGCATTCCGTATATCGACGCAAAGAATGATGAAGACCTCTACTTTGCCCAGGGTTACGCAACAGCACAAGACCGGCTATGGCAAATGGATCTGTTTCGCCGAAATGCGCGCGGAGAATTGTCTGAAGTATTGCCAAAGGTACCGGGAAGCCCAGCACTAGATCAGGACAGACTTCATCGCATACTTGGATTCGGCCAGGTTGTCGAAGCAGAGGTGCAACAGGCTTCACCTCAATCACGAGCCGTACTTGAAGCTTATGCAGCCGGCGTCAATGCTTACATAGCCTCGCTTGGACCCAAGACACTTCCGCCCGAGTTTCAAATACTCGGGTATTCTCCAAAACCCTGGACCGCCGCAGACTCCTTGATTGTAGTTAAGATATTCTTTGAAGCGCTTTCCAACACCTGGCGACTCGATCTCATGCGCGAAGCTCTGAACAGCTTGCCCGCTGAGAAACGCAGCGCCTTGATGCCCGAGATTTCCCGGATCGACGTACTCGTCGTAGGCAAAGACACAAAGCCAAAAGCATCTTCCAGGACAGCTTTGAACCTCTCGCCGCTGTCCAACGACTCTCTTTCAGCCTTGGCTCGTGACGAGGCAATTCAAATTGCTGCAATGGAGCAACTCGGCTTTTATGCCGAAGGGTTGGCCGCTAGTAACAACTGGGTCGTCAGCGGCAAACTCACGGCTACAGGTAAACCTCTCCTGGCAAATGATCCACACCTGGCGCCGACCGCGCCGCCGATTTGGCACATGGTCCATCTTACTGCACCCGGCGTCAGAGTGGCTGGCGTTACCGCTCCTGGCCTTCCAGGAGTAATCATTGGACATAACGACAGGATTGCATGGGGATTTACAAACGTTGGCCCAGATGTCCAGGACGTGTACCTGGAGAAGTTTGATCCTAACAACCCGCAAAAGTATCAAACTCCAGCCGGCTGGCAAGATGCGAAGATTCGTCACGAAGAGATTAAGGTAAGAAAAGGGCTCGCTGATCTTTCCGCCGACACAGTTACCTTAGACGTTACAGAAACGCGACATGGTCCAGTCGTTTTTGAGCGCGAAGGAAAACGATATGCATTGCGTTGGACCGCACTGGATCCAACAAAAAACAAGCCCGACACAACCTATTTGCTAAATCGAGCGCGTAACTGGAAAGATTTTAACAAAGCGCTCCAAGCATTTACTGCTCCTACACAAAATATCGTCTACGCGGATGTTGACGGACATATTGGCTATCACGCAGCTGGCGTTATTCCGATTCGCAAATCTGGAGACGGCAGTCTTCCGTATGACGGGTCCACTGATGATGGCGAATGGTCGGACTACATTCCCATAGACAAGCTACCGCAACTCTATGACCCACCATCGGGAATCATCGTAACTGCAAATCAACGGATCGTTGGCACTGATTACCCGTATTTTTTGACGCACTCATGGGCGCAGCCCTACAGGGCGCGACGCATCTTTGATCTGCTCAGCCAGAAACAGAAGTTGAATACCGATGATTTTCGTCGAATACAAGGTGACGTGTACTCAATTGCGGGAGTGCTCTTTGCCCAACAAGCAGTTAAGACCTTGAAACCAAAACTCACGCCTGCGGATGAAAAACTTGGTAACGTTTTGAAATCATTCGAAACCTGGGATGGATTGGTAAACGCCGATTCTCGTGTTGCTCCGCTCGTCTCGCAGATGAGAATCGCGTTTCGCTCACGAATTCTCAACGCGGCCCTGGGTGACGAACTAATTCGCAACTATCAGTGGGCTAACTTCGATACCACTCTCGATTGGGTCATCAAAGATCAACCAGCGGATTGGTTACCAAAGGGCATGGCTAGTTATGCGGACCTTTTCCATGCGTCCTACGACGATGCAGTAAATGCGTTGACCAAGAACGTTAATGCCGATGAAACGAAGTGGACGTGGGGAGAAATGGCAAAGGCGCGTTTTCCACACCCATTGGCAAACGCCCCGTTGATCGGTGGTCAATTCACGATTACGCCGTTTCCGCAAAACGGAACTGGCGGTCTCATCGGGGCAACAGTAAATGTCGGATCAGCAGTTTCAATGCGCCTCATCGCCGACCCAAGCAACTGGGATCAAACACAACACGGAATAACGGTTGGCGAATCGGGGATTCCTTCAAGTCCGCACTGGAAGGATCAGTTAGACGATTGGAAAGCAGTAACTCCAAGAGTCTTTCCGTTTACCGAAGCAGCTGTACAAACTGCAACTAAAACAACGCTCGTACTTGAACCGGCCAAGTAGGCTTAACAACACGACCCTCCTTGGAGTGCGGTGGCCTGACACCTGTCT
>JBKPQV010000716.1:0-6887 GCA_046734235.1 Acidobacteriota bacterium | reverse complement strand
AAGTTAATTTTGGTATGGGGGCGTCCTCGCCGGCCCTCTTACCTAGATTGTCGCTACTTGGATACCGCTTCACATTTATCAATCTGGAGTTAATGTTGGGACGCGAGCGTCCTCGCCGGCCCGCTTACCTAGATTGTCGCTACTTGGATACCGCTTCACAAATTGAAATCAGAAGTTAATGTTGGGACGCGAGCGTCCTCGCCGGCCCGCTTAACTAGATTGTCGCTACTTGGATACCGCTTCACAAATTGAAATCAGAAGTTAATGTTGGGATGCGGGCAGGCGAGGACGACTGCGCTCCCAGCACCGAGGTCAGTGTTTACAATTGGCGGGTTACTAAAGGCATGAGCTGACCACTAACAACTGCCTACTGTTTACTGACAACTGCCTACTGACCTATTTATCGGACAGGTGAAGGGCTATGATGGTCAAGAGTCAAAAGTTGAAGACCTTTTTATAGAAAAGACCGAGCCGCACGACGGCATCGAACTTGCCGAGTGTCAGCCTTCTTTATGTCGAACCGAAAAGCAGTTCTGATTGCAAACCCCAAAACGGGTCGCTACATATCAAGGCGAAAAACCGTTCAGGAGCTGGTGTCGGATCTGAATGCTCGCGGATTAGATACCGAGTTAAGACTAACTTCCGGCCCCGGTGACGCAGCAGCGATTGCCGCTCAGGCCGCGCGTGATGGTAAAACGGACGTGATTGTCGCGGGTGGCGACGGAACCATCAACGAAGCAATCCAGGGGTTGGTGGGCGCTAAAGCTCGTCTCGGGATCCTGCCGCGAGGGACCGGAAATGTACTGGCGCGGGAGCTTGGTTTACCAATTAATGTCGACGAAGCAATAACGATCGCCGTACGCGGTAACTCGAAACGAGTTCACATTGGTGTAGCGATTGATGAAGAAACTGATAAACGCCGTCACTTCGTGCTGATGGCGGGAATTGGCCTTGACGCCTCTGTCGTGCGACGCGTGCAACCTTCACTCAAAAGGCGGATCGGAAGAGGCGCTTTCTGGGTCTCAGGGTTGAGCCATTTAGCAACCTGGGATCCGCGTCCCTTCACGTTGGAGATCAACGGGGCAAAATACACAGCAACTTTTGCGGCGATTGGCAAGGCTGCGTTGTATGGCGGCGATTTAATGATCACGCCTCGCGCTCGCCTGGATAAGCCAACGTTTGAGATCTGTATTATCGACACGTTTAGCCGTGTGAAATATCTGCAACTACTTTCGTATGCGATGCGTGAAGGAATGCCAAATGATAAGAATGGTGTGCGCTTTGTGGAGGCCACAGTTGTGAAAGCTACCGGACAGGCACCAGTTCAAGTTGATGGGGAACTCCTTGGCCACTTGCCCATGCGATTCGAAATCTCACCTTATTCTATGGAAGTGATCGTGCCTTAATGATCATTTCAGATTTCAGATTGTTCGAAATTCTCTGCGCCCCTGTGTTCTCTGCGCCTCTGCGTTGAAAAAGGACTTAGGACGTATGAACTTTCTTAACACAGAGGGCGCAGAGGCGCAGAGGCGCAGAGAACACAAAGCAATCTGAAATCTGCAATTTGAAATCTGAAATATCCATCCGAGACGGCTCTGTTTGATACTTAACGCCCGTTCAGCCACGCCGCTCGCATTGTTTTCTGCTCAGCGGTTGCATCTGCTCGTTCTTCAATCTTGTATTCAAAGCGCTCAGGCTCACCCAGGATTATGTTGGTCTTAATTGTGCGGCGGTTACGCTTCACCGTTATTGGAATCGAATCACCACTCCTATAACGAGCTAACGTTTCGGCCCAACTATTCTTACCTAAGTTCTTACCATCAATGCTAACGATCTCGTCCTCAGCCTGGAGTCCGGCAGTTTCACCGGGCGAGTTGTTGCGAACATTTTGGATAATGTGTGCTTTCTGACCCTCAAACTGCACTGCAACTCCAGCATTAAAAGGTTCTTTAAGCTGCGCCCGTGTGACCCGCAAACCTACATAAGCGAATGCCTCGTCATAAGGCAAGGTGTTGGGAGTACGAATGTAGCGGTCGAAAAACTCCGTAAAATCAAAGCCTGCTACTTGTGAAGTCACCCGTTGTAAATCTTCAGGTTGATACCCACGTCCGCGCAGGTAGTAACTGTTGTTTGGACTCTTTAAATAGAACTCGTCATACATTGCTCGCATTACATCGTCCAACGATCGCTTCCCTCCACTATGCCCTCGCACCAGGAGGTCTAACACCATCGCGATCAATTCACCTTTCGGGTAATAGCTAATCGCTGTATTTCCAAGATTTGTCTTTTGCGCATGCGGAGCATCATCGAGAAATGGTGCCGACAAAGAGGATTCCTCAGCACTCATCAATTGAGTACCAGAATCGTTTTCAATGGCGCCAATTGTTCGGCTCTCCCGGCGAAGGAATCGCGCGTCGCTCCAAAGCCCAGAACGGCGGGACATCAAGTGGCCGTAATAGTTAGTAAAACCTTCGGCAATAAAAAGTCCGCGCGTACTCAAGGGTTTCGTAAAGTCCCAGGGGCCAAGTTCGTATGGTCGCAAACGCTTAACATTCCAGACATGAAAAAACTCGTGCGCGACGGTATCAAGCGCGTTCTCATCCATCCCCGGCTCACCCAAAGCGCCTGACTCAATGATTTGAGTCGATGTTAAGTGTTCCATGCCGTCGCCAGACTCGTCGTCCGCTGCAAAATGGATCAAGAACGTGTATTCATCAAAGTCAGGTGGTCCCCACATTGAAGTCTCGGCTCGTACGATCTTCTCAATGTTTTTCACCAGCTCCGGCCGCTTCCCACCTTCGGACCCGAACGAGTGGACCATTACGTGATACTTCTTTCCGTCAACTTGAAAACTGTCCACAGTCCAATCAGACGCAATCTCGGTCGGTGTGTCGATCATGATGTCCCAATTCGGAAACTGCCATTCAGTTTGACCAGGATGATCGGTACGACCATTAATTATTTTCCAACCAGAGGGGGGAGTGATGACTAGCTTTACCGGATCAGGTTTGTGATCGACGACGTACATGAAGATTGACCCGCCGTTATAATTCGCGTGTCGCTCATCAAGTTGAGAGAAGGTGCCTGAAAGATCATTGCCAAAGACTTTGTAGGAAAGGGTCAATGAAGAACTACCCTGCGTTGCAACACTCCAGGTTTGATCGTCTTTGCGTGTGACTGGGCGCGGCGCCATCTTGCACATTGCGTTCGGTGGACAGATTCCTGAGGTGGCTCGTACTTCCTGAACGTTCTTGGCAAAATCAAAAACAGCGTAACGACCCGGCGACCACTTAGGCATCTGAAAAGCTACCGATTCACTTTGTAAGTCTTTTGGCAGCTCAACTTCTATTGCGACCTCAAAAAGATGCGAGACGGGTCGTGACATGGACAGCCGGTAAGTTACTGAAGGAAACGCCTGCTGTTGCGCAGAAACAGTTCCAGTCACGACTAAAGCCGCAATACAGCACAAAAATGCCTTGAGTGAAATCAACTTCATCTGTCTCTCCGAAATGGGACCAAATTTGATCGTGGGGATGTGGCGGATTATCGTAATTCATTGAAGCTGCTGTCAAAATGAACTTGCACCCGACTCCCTTTTAGTAGCACCATTTGTCTAAGCTAATAAGACCATGCCTATCACAGAACGACTGTATTACACTGATTCGCACTTAATTGAATTTGATGCTCGGGTTGTGGATGTAACCGAACGCGTCAGTGGCTGGGCCGCAGTCATCCTCGATCGGACTGCGTTTTATCCCACTGGCGGCGGACAACCGAGCGACACCGGAACTCTCAATGGAGCGCGTGTCGTTGAGTGTATTGACGATGGCGACAGCGGCGTTCTGCACGTCGTACAAGGTGCGGCTCCAAAAACCGGTACAACTGTTCACGGCCGTATTGATTGGGCCCGCCGACTCGATCACATGCAGCAACATACCGGCCAGCATATCCTCTCGTCGGCGTTTGTGACCTTGTTCAATGCTCCCACGAAAAGCTTTCGCGTACTAGATCACTCATTCGAAATAGACGTCTACCTGGCAATCCCAACTACTGAAGTTATTGAACGTGCGGTTGAGTTAGCTAACAACGTCATTTGGGAAAACCGCGCCATCACGATTCGTAATGTCAGCGCCGAGGAAGCCTCATCGTTACCTTTGAGAAGAGACTCGGCTCGTGAAGGTGAACTACGAATTATCGAAATCGGTGGTTTCGATCTGACTCCATGCGGTGGGACACACGCGTATCGAACCGGCGAGGTGGGAATGATCGCGGTTCGTTCATGGGAACGGGCCAAGGGATTAACGCGCATTGAATTTGTGGCCGGCACTCGTGCACTGGCTGACTACCGGCGTGCGAATCAAAGCGCTCGCGAAATTGCGGCACTTTTCAGCACGGGGCGCGACGATGCCCCCACACTCGCTTCTCATATGCTGAGCGAAAACAAAGAACTGCACAGGCGTGTGCGACTCTTGGAAGAGATAGCTGCCGGAGTCGAAGCACAAGGTCTACTCGAATCTGCAAAAGTAAGAGCTGACGGAACACGAGTTATTGCGCACACTTTTGAAGGTCGTGACGCTGATGATTTGAAAAGAGTCGCGCACTCCTTAGTTGCGAATCCTCAAGTTATCGCGCTGCTTGGCTCGCGTGATGATGAGACCGCAAGACTTGTCTTCGCAAGGTCTGAGGACGTAAATGACGATATGAATGCACTGATGCGAAATGCATGTGCACTGTTAGACGGACGAGGTGGCGGCAGGCCGGATATGGCGCAAGGCGGAGGGAAGAACGTTTCGAAACTTGAAGAGGCGATCAAATTAGCGGCAGGAGAATAGATCTATTTGTCATTGGTAATTTGACATTTATCATTTTCATTTTCTAAGACGCTTCGCGATTCCGAATCTGCGCAACGAAGAATCCAGTCAAAAGATCACACGAAATCTCAGATCTCAAATCTTAGATCTCAGATCTCAGATCTTAGATCTCAAATCTTAGATCTCACAGTAAGAGGCTCAGAGTCCAAAATCAATTTACTGTGAGATCTCAAATTTGCGATCTGAGATCAACTCACAAAACTCTTACTTCAGCTCCACTTGTCGCGCCTTACCATCGTCTGCAACTGTCCAAACCTTCGAAGTGTGCTCATACGAAGCGATTTGAAACTTGAAATTTCTGGCACCCGGATCGTAACTTCCCTCACTAGATCCAATATCGACTACAAATCCCACCGCCACCTTATTCATTGTTATTTTTGTTCGCCGAAACACTCCGTTCTTATACTGCGGACTTAGACCATCGTCTTCATAAAGGCTCGTTGAAGCAGCACCCTTAGCATCCGGATAAATCGTGAACGTAATCGGATCTACTTGCTTCTCCCCAACGTAATTCATCACCGGTCCTGTTGGAATTATTGCTCCAGCCCTGACAAACATCGGCACAGTGTCGAGGGGAGCGTCGACATTGATCATTCTCCCACCTTCAAGCTTCCTGTTGGTCCAGTAGTCGTACCACGTGCCTTGAGGCAGGTAGACGAGACGGCGAATCGCATCTGGTTTCAAAATGGGCGCCACCAGGAGGTCGTTGCCAACCATAAACTCGTCATCGAGATTGTAAGTGCTTTCATCGTCCTGATAATTTAGCAACAGCGGCCGAAATAGAGGCAGCCCTGTCCGATGCGCCTCTTCTAAAGTTGTGTACAGGAACGGCAGCAGGCTGTAGCGCAGCTTCAGATATTTACGAATGATGTCTTCGTACTGCTTGCCAAATCGCCACGGCTCCTGATCGTATCCACTTAGCTCTTTGTGATTGCGACAAAAGGGTGTCAAAAAACCTACTTGATATGACCGCACCAATAATTCGCCATTCCCGCGTCCAATAAACCCTCCTATGTCACTGCCCACAAACGGTTCGCCTGAGAGACCCAGCGACATGAACATTGGAAGATTCAAAGCAAGTGCATCCCATGTACTGTTTGTGTCACCTATCCACATCGTCGAGTAGCGCTGAATGCCGGCGTATGCAGCACGCGTAATCACATATGGTCGACGGTCTGGTCTGTTTCGCTCGAGTCCTTCGTAAGTGGCGCGGGCCATCAGCAACGCAAAAACGTTTCGGTTTTTTGCATGAGTGGTCTTTTGCCCCTCATCAAAGCTCACGACGTCACGCTGGTTGCCGCCGCTTTGATCTGTAAAATCCGACGGCTCATTCATGTCATTCCAGATGCCCTGGATACCGTTATCCAGATAGAACTTATGTAGATCGCCCCACCATTTTCGTGCGTCGGGCAATGTGTAATCGACAAACACGCTTTCCCCAGGCCAAACTTTTGGGACAAACAGATCCCCAGAGCTGCGTCGTTGAAAATAGTTCTTTTCCAATCCCTGGTCGAAAACGTAGTACCGACCATTTGTGGCTTTGGGAATTTGTGTCTGTACGTCAACGGATTCTTTTGGCTGGTGCTTGATTCCGGGGTCCACGATAGTCACAACCTTTACACCCTGGCGCGCAAGTTTTTCAGTAAACGCTCTGGGATCGGGGAAGCGTTCTGAGTCAAAGGTAAAAACTCGGTATCCCTTCATGTAATCGATGTCGAGATGAACAACATCAAGCGGGAGATCACGACTCCGATACTCCTTGACTACATCATCAACCATCGATTCGGGGTAGTAACTCCAACGACTTTGTTGATTGCCCAGCGCCCAAAGCGGTGGGAGTTGCATATGGCCCGTGAGCTCGGCATAACGGCTCAGGATCTTTTTGATGGATGGTCCATGGAAGAAGTAATAGTTAAGCTCGCCTCCTTCGGCCCCAAACCAGACTCTCTTTTGAGATGAATGACCAAAATCAAAATGGCTTCGATAGCTATTATCGAAAAAGATTCCGTAGGCTCG
>JBKPQV010000715.1:0-2641 GCA_046734235.1 Acidobacteriota bacterium | reverse complement strand
TCCCCACCATCCCAACACCAACAAAAACTCATACAAAAACCTTCGAAGATTTTTTTGGGGGGGTGCGGGCGAACGCCGCCCTTCCCGACTTGTTCTTTCCAACTGGAGAAAAAGTGATTTGAATAAAGAGTTAGTGAAGGTGAACGGGGGCTTCGATAACTGAACTTAAGCCTTTGCCCTCAAATTCGAGTTGACTATCAAAGCGCTTTTCACCTTCAGTGGGCTTCACCCGCAAATAAGTTCCGTCAGGGCGCAATTCACGCGCGTTTACGTTGTCCTTTAAATATGAGGTGAGCACAGTATCACGCAAGAATTGTCGTAGACGAGGATCCTTGATTGGTACCAATATTTCCACGCGACGGCTAAGATTGCGATACATCCAATCGGCGCTGCCAATGAACATTTCATCTTTGCCGTTGTTTCCAAAATAGAAGAGACGGCTGTGTTCGAGGAATCGACCTACGATACTTCTGACTCGTATATTCTCAGAGACTTCGGGTAGGTTCGGTCGCAACATACAAATCCCGCGAACAATCAAATCGATAGAAACGCCAGCTTCTGAGGCAGTGTAAAGAGCGCGAATCATAGAAAGGTCAGTCAGGCTATTAATTTTCGCGATAATTCGAGCCGGTCGTCCCGCTTTTGCGTGTGCGGTTTCTCGTTGAATCAGTTTGAGAACCCGCTTTCTTAAATTGAGTGGTGCTACAAGCAGGCAATTGTAATCTTCGAATTCTGAAAAGCCTGTCAACGAGTTGAAGAGGTTAGTCGCATCGGTGGCAATTTCCTCGTCAGCAGTAAAGATTGCGAGGTCAGTATAAATTCGCGATGTTGTGGGATTGTAGTTACCTGTGCCGAGGTGAACGTAACGCTGAAGGTCCTTTCCTTCGCGTCTGACAACCAGAGTCAACTTACAGTGAGTTTTCAATCCCACCATTCCGTAAACAACGTGTACCCCAGCTTGTTCAAGTCGCCTGGCCCACTCAATGTTACTTTCTTCGTCGAAGCGAGCTTTTAATTCGACGAGCGCGGCGACTTGCTTTCCTCGTTCCGCTGCGTCAATCAAGGCTTTGACAATTGGAGAATTACGACCGGTTCGATATAGACAGATCTTAATCGCAACTACGTCCGGATCACTTGCCGCTGCGTTAATAAAATTAGTCACCGTCGCATAAGCGGTATAGGGGTGATGCAACAATATGTCCTGGCGTTTAAGTGCAGTGAAAACATCCTGGTCCTGACCCAGGGCAGTTGGCGTTGTTAGCTGCAAAGGACGATCCTTGAGTTCTGGATAGTCCAGCTCATACAGCTGCATAAGGTCAGGAACGTTGAACGGTCCATCGATGACGTAAACATCATCGGGCGTCAATTCAAGTGACTCAGTCAGCGACGTAACCATCTCCTTGGGCATGGTCGCCGCCACTTCTAATCTCACCGCATCGCCAAATCTCATACGACGCACATGTTGTTGCATAGTCCGCATCAAGTCGCCGGCTTCGTCTTCCTTGATCTCGAAATCTGCGTCGCGAGTTACGCGAAACAAGTGACACTTGCCAGTGCGCATTCCCGGAAAAAGCGTCTGTATGTTTGCGGCAACCAGGCTGCCAAGAAAAGTGAATGCATTTCCTTTGTCGTCGATAGGAATGAGTCGAGGAACCATTGGCGGCAATTTTATTCGAGCAAAGCGCGCGCCTACTAACGACGCTGGGGGATCGGTTCGCTTCGCTTGTTGCGGAGCCACCATCAAGCCAAGGTTAAGACTCAGATTTGAGACGTAAGGAAACGGATGACCGGGATCGACTGCCTGGGGAGTCAGGATGGGAAAAACATTATGCAGGAAATAAGTGTCCGCGTGTTTTCTTTCACGTTTTGAAAGGTCACCATAGCGCCTGATCACGATGTCAGCGGCCGTCAGCGCTGGAATGATGTCCTCTTTTAAACAACGCATCTGCAGATCAAGCAAAGGTTTTAGTTTTGCGCGGATGGCCTTTAGTTGATCAGCAGGACTGAGTCCGTCGGGTGAACGTTCGCCAAAACCACCTTCCAGTGCTTCCTGGAGACCCGAAACCCGAACCATGAAGAACTCATCAAGGTTGGACGAAAATATTGCCAGGAATTTTAGTCTCTCAAGGATAGGGTGCCGGCTATCTAATGCTTCTTCGAGAACCCGTCGATTGAACTCGATCCAACTCAACTCGCGATTGATCAACAGGTGCTTTTGTTGTCTGAGATTTCGTGGTTTCGGTCGTTTAACAGAAGCCTTAGCCGGCTCCTTCAGTTTTACTTTGGCGGGTGACGTCATAGGTAAATGTAGCGCTATCTCATGTTGAGAAGGCAGGTCGCCAGGGAAAAAGCGAACGTACACTCTAGATTTGATGTGGTACAGCACTGTGAACCTGGTCTGAAGATTCTTTGAAGGCAAGCTTTTGGGCCTCTTTTCGCTCCAGACCGTCAAATCTGGTCTAAGAGCCATAATCGCATTTAGGAAGTTTGACTGCCAAGACTGTTTGGGGGATTTCATTAATTCCGACATTGTTTGCCTTTAGTAACCCGCTTATTTGGAACGCGAATGCTGGTCCTGGGAGCGCACGCGTCCCCGCGTGCCCGTCGACCAACACGAATTTCGCCAAGTACTGTGATCGTT
>JBKPQV010000714.1:0-3418 GCA_046734235.1 Acidobacteriota bacterium | reverse complement strand
GAAGCGGATCCAGCCGGGGGTCCATCTTGATGTAACTCATCAGCGTCGAATGTTCGCGATACGCCTCCTCCAGCGATTGCAGCGCCAGCTCTGTTTCACCGAGTCCGACATAAATCAACGCGAAGTGGTAGCCAGAAACGTTTTCTTCCAGATCACGTTTTTTCAAGTCCGCCAGAATGTCGCGGGCCTCTTTGCTGCGACCCACTCGTCCATATACTAGGGCCAGTGAAGCGCGAGAATTAATTCCTCCACCTTTCGCCACCACTCCCTCGAGCTCGGCCAGGGCGTGATCAAAGTCACCTTTCTGTGAGTAAGCGAGACCTAACCCCCAGTGTGCGGTACCGAAATCCGGATGATCGTGCAGCACTTTCTGCAGTTCCTCGATCGCACGATCATATTCCCTTCCAAAGAAGTAGATGACTCCGAGGTTGGCTTTGATCACAAGGTCATTCGGATCAAGCAAGCGAGCACGTTCGAGTTCAGCAAGAGCTTCGGAAACGCGTCCGAGACTAGAGAGAAATCGGCTGTAGCGATGGTGCAGGGTGGCGTCGTTGGGATTGAGAGCGAGCGCGCGTTGAAACTCCGGCTCAGCTGCTTTCCAGTCCCAATCGTAGTAAGTCAAAATGTAGGCGCGCGTTCCATGCGCTTCCGCAAGTGAACTGTCGATCTCCAGCGCCTTAGCCACGTTCTCTTTTGCCTTCGGAAATACATCATCGGGGCGAGCGTTTGTGTAAAACGGCAACACACTATAGTAATCGGCGAGACCGGCGTAGGCTGGGGCGTAGCGCGGATCTTTTTGAAGCGCCTGTTCGAAGTACTTGCGTGCAGTCTCCAAATCTTCACGCTCACCTTTGGTCCAGTAGAAGCGACCTCGCAAGTAATCGTCGTGTGCCTCCGGATTTACCTTCGCTGCACTTGATAGTCTTGCATTATCGGAAGCCGTTAGTTGGATTTGGACTTGTTGGGCAATATCCCGCGCGACCTCGCTCTGTAATACGAGAATGTCAGTCATGTCGCGCATATAGCTCTGCGACCAGAGATGTTGATCTGCCGTAGCGCGGATCAACTTCACATCAATCTTGACTCGTTGGCCCGACCGTACAACCGATCCTTCAACCACACCATCGACATTCAATTCGCGCGCGATCTCCGGTAGAGACTTTGTTGCTGCCTTGTACTGCATGGCCGAAGTTCGAGAAATAACTCGCAGCGCTCCCAGCTTCGCTAATTCAGTGGTCAGCGCCTCCGTCATACCGTCGGCAAAATACTCCTGGCCGGCATCGCCAGAAAGGTTTTGTAATGGCAACACCGCGAGCGATTGGATCGGAGGAGGGGCGACAGGCACCGTGCGGCGGGATCGCACCGCGTAAACTACTGCCACTGTTATTAGTGCTGCCAGTGCCGCTGCAACAAAGGCCAGCCGCCATGCCAACTTCCATGAATGCGAGGTTTGTGAGGGCGTGGCCGCTGGTTTAACCACCGTTCGGTCTGACAACGTTGCAGAGGAAGGCGTTGACGATGTTGACGAGCCTTGCGCCAACGATCTTTGCAACTGCGACGACTCGTGTAGACGGCGAATGTTCTCAAGATCAATCGTCAGGTCGCGCGCCGATTGATATCGCTGTTCACGATCCTTTTCCAGACACTTGCGCACTATGCGTTGTAATTCATCGGGTAGATCCAGCGAAAAACGAAGTAACGAAGGTGGTTCCTGGGTGAGGATTGCCGAAGCAGTTGCCGCCGCGCTCGTCGACGCAAACGGCTGTCGCCCACTCACCATCTCATAAACCATCGTACCAAAGCTGAAGATGTCGGATCGTGGATCAGTTTCTTCGCCGCTAACTTGTTCAGGAGACATGTAAGGTAACGTACCGAGAATCATTCCTGGAGCAGTCAAAATACTTTGAGTTTCGGCTTCTTGGCCTAACGCGCGGGGAAGCGACTTTGCGAGACCAAAGTCCATCACTTTCGCCTGTCCGCGAGTACTGATCATGATGTTTGCTGGTTTGATATCGCGATGGATGATGCCATGTGCATGCGCTTCTGCCAGAGCGTCGGCAACTTGACTTGCGATCAAGAGCACCTCCGAGAGCGCCAAGGGCTTCTTCTTCATGTGAGTATCCAGCGTTTCGCCCTTGACGTACTGCATAACAATGAAGCTTCGTCCACCAGCTTCGCCGACTTCATAGATTGAACAGATGTTGGAGTGATCCAGCGTTGCGGCTGCGCGTGCCTCGCGAGCGAGTCGTCGTCGTGCTTGCTCGTCTGCGACGAGTATTTCCGGAAGAAACTTGATGGCAACCTTACGATCAAGTGTTGTGTCTTGCGCCAGGTAAACTTCACCCATTCCACCTGCCCCAAGTTGAGTAAGGATTTGGTAGTGCGCGATCTGTTGGCCGACGAGACTCATTTTCAAGAGGCGCTGGGAGATGAAAATGTCATCAGGTGTGCGCTGTTCGAGAGCCCTGATTCAATTGTTAAGGGGCGGCTTCTGCCTTTCCGTGCTTGGCGCAAAGTGTGGGAAGTAGTGTATCTGGGTTGGCTCGCAATCGCTAATGGATGGATGACCACGAAGCAGGTGAAAGTAGGTATAGCCCTCCTTGACAGTCGGGCTACTGCCCCGACCATTGATCAAAGGATAACTCTGGGACGCGGCACAGAAATTTTCACTAGTAGAGTCGGGTGAAGCTTGCGGGGGCAAGCCGCCCTTCCCAACCTTTAACCTATTAGTCAGGGTTCTGGGATTCATTTTTGAAAGTTTTGCGGCTTTGCTGCTCGGCGTAATCTGCGTAATCTGTGGATGATGTATTTGACCTACTATCCAATCAGATAGTGTGTGTCTTCAGTAGTTCATTCCCTAAACCCGCACTATCTCAGTAGGCGGATGTTCACCGCAACTCATCTTCTCTGCCTTAAGTAGTTACCGCGCCTCAGCTGTTGAGTTGTGAGTGTGGCACATCTCTCGCAATGACGAGGACAAGATCTAGACGAGGTGCAACAAAAACACCTGGCCCAGATGATGTTGGAGCAGTGGAGAGACCGACCTCCCTTTCGAAGTGACTCCCGCGCTGGTCGTTCCATTTGCTCCGTTGTTCAAAACAGAAAGGTAGAGAAGTATGAAAAAGTATGTATGGTTGCCGCTAATCCTCATGGCAGTTTTTGGTCTGGCTGCCACTCCCACTAAAGCTCAATCAACTGGTGTTCGAGCGGACGTGCCTTTTGAATTCATCGTTGGAGACAGAACGCTACCGGCCGGCAAAATCTCGGTCCATGCAGCGAGCACATCCAACGCGGGTCCGTTGTCAATCACCAACTACGACAAAGGCCAAAGCACATTTCGCATGTCGCAGTTGTTGAGGGGTCCCAACACAACAGAGCAAGGCAAACTTGTTTTCCACAAATATGGAAATCAATACTT
>JBKPQV010000713.1:0-16246 GCA_046734235.1 Acidobacteriota bacterium | reverse complement strand
CTTCCGAGTCTTTTTGAAAATTGCATATCCCCTCCCGAACGAGAATTACTGCGTATCGTTCTATTTTCCATGCAAACTGTGTGCACCCAGTTATTTAAGGGTTTTTCCGGAGGTTAGACTCAAGAGTGTATTGAAACCATCTTCAAATCATTCAGGGCAATTAGGAAAAAATGTCCGATCGACCTCAGGTGGTCACCACACGGAATAGTTGTTTGGGAATCATCCTCCACCCTTTTTCGTGGATCAGGTAACGTGACGATCAACCCAAATCCGAGAGGTGAATGACATGAGAAATATTTTGACCACGCTGTTCGTGGTGCGTTGCTGATGCTAGTGTCTTTTGGAACGCTCAGTGGTTTAAGCGCACAAGAGCAGCGGGCGGATCTCCCGATTTGCCCGTGCGAAAAGAAATCCACCGGCAATTTCAACTGGCTCCGAACACCACCGTTGAAGTATCGCGGATTGGCGGTCTCGCCGAAATCGAAACGATATCCGGTCAATCGGCTGAAATTAACATCGTCAATTCCGCGGAAACCCAAGCTGACCTTAATTGCGAAGACACCTCGATCGAACAGACCTCGGGAAAGCTCGTGATTCACAGCAACCCACTCTGCAAGATTGTGAGGGTGAATCAGCGAGTAATGCTCAAGCTGCCACGCAACGTAAACCTGGATCTCAAACAGATTGCGGGTCCCACTCTCATAGTTAGCTGAGCCGTACAGTCTTACACCATACTCTCTTGAGTGCTCGATCCAGGTAGGCCCGACATCAATGATAAAACACCGCACACTGGAGGCCATGGAAATGATCAGAGTGCGTTTCGCCTTCGCCAAGAAATGACAAAGACATTGGCTTACACTCGAGCGTTCGATTATTGCAACGCTCAGTGAATTGAACTTGCAACAACAAACAAAAATGCGCGTTTGCATGGGAGTGTTTAGGAAGTCTAAGGCCTGGGGCGAACGTCGTGTCGGTAAGATGAAGTCCGGACACTTCGCGGCTAGCTGTTATGTTCCCGTGTACCCCGCTCGCAACTTTAGATTCCATTGGTGCGAGTCATGATAATCATTTCGGCAACGACGGAATAGCAAAATTTTATTTTCCAGTTGTTCTTTGCATCGACAGTTGATGTTGTGAAAAAGCGGCGTGAACCTGGAAGGTGTGTTCCAAATCCACGCTCTTACTCGAGGTTTTATTCGAATCGCGTTGCCGTTGAGGTCGAGCAATCGCTGAGCAGTAGATTGCCGTTGGCATCGAAAGTTTCGGATGTTTCAGTCGAGCTATAGCTCTTGCCATCTTGTGCGAGGCTGATAGTACTTCTAACAATGGTTTTTGTATCCACAAAGCCAACAGGCGTAATGCCGAAGAATTGAAAAGCGGCCGAATACCCTCCGCCGACTTGGTGACTCCATACGCCGTGACCGGGTAGAAAAGTAGCGCCAGGGGCGGGAGGAGCGGTCTGTTGCAACGTGCCACCTTGATTATAAGTCTCCATTGCTGGGAAGGTGACGAGGGGAATCCCACTTTGACAGTTCCGCAGTGTAACCAGAATGTTCCATGACCCAACCAACGTCCGTTCCCCCTCTCCACTGACTGGCGCGGACACGCCTATTTGTGCGATTGTTACCAACAACAAGATTACGAACGCCGCTCCGCCAATAGCTTTTGCAGTTTTTTTATTCATATTTCCTCTTCAAATTTGGATTTCAACTCGAAACATTTCAGCTTCGGCTGATACCTGTGATAGTCAAGAAATACAGTTCTGAAAATCCTTAGTAGCGGCTGAAAATTCTCTGAATCCCCCTGAAAACTGACATGAACCATCGCCTCCAGGAAATTTATCAGTTCGACAACTTCCAGGTTGACGTCTCCCAACGCTTACTCGCGAGAAGCACCGGCGAACAGATTCCACTTACTCCAAAAGTGTTCGATACGCTTCTCTACCTCGTACGTCACGGTGGAAAGGTGATTGGAAAAGACGAGCTGATGCGTGAGATTTGGACGGATTCGATTGTTGAGGAAAACAATCTTAATCAAAACATCTCAACCTTGAGGCGAGTCTTCGGCGAAAAACCGGGCGAGCAGCGCTTCATCGTAACGGTCGCGGGACACGGCTATCGTTTTGTCCCTGAAATTAGACTTCTAAATACCGGGTCCGGCCTCGTTAAGCCTGAAAGCAATGACACGGTTTTCGAAATCGAGCCAGCGCTAAGCAAAATTCAAATTACAACCGACGAGGAAAGAAAGATACCGGGCCAGATTTCAAACCACATTCCGAAACCCTCAATCCTAAATCGAAAGTGGTTTGCCGCTTTTGTCATATTTAGTGCTATTGCGCTTAGTGCAGTCGGCTACTATCGGTGGCGCATCAACAACAAATCTATTGCTGCGCCGATCAAAACCATTGCCGTGCTTCCGTTCAAACCGCTCGTCGTCGAAAACCGCAACGAAGCTTTGGAATTTGGAATGGCGGAGGCATTGATTTCAAGACTCTCCGGTGACGATATTGTTGTGCGTCCGCTGAGTACAATTCGTCGATATAGTTCTCTAGAGCAGGATCCTTTAACAGCAGGCCGCGAGCTCGGTGTCGAAGCAATCCTGGACGGAACGATTCAGACCTGGGGTGACAGAACCAGAATCTCCGCAAAACTACTTCGTACGAGCGATGGCAAACAATTATGGGCGGAACAGTTTGACGACAAATTTAACGACATTTTTGCTGTACAGGATTCAATCTCGGAAAAAGTGGCGGCCGCGTTGAAAATCAAGCTCGGTGTAAGAGTGAAAAAGCATTACACCGAAAATGTCGAGGCTTACCAGCTTTATATGACAGGGGGTTACCACCTCGACAAGCTAACGCCGCCCGACATCCGAAAGAGCATTCCATATTTCCAGCAGGCCATTGAGATTGACCCATCATATGCACTCGCCTACACCCGACTAGCGCAAGCCTTTGGAGTGCTTGCAATCGCCGGTGACATACCCGCCACCGAAGCTTTTCCGAAAGCAAATGCGGCTGCTCAAAAGGCAATCGAAATTGACGATACGCTCGGCGAGGCGCACGACGCGCTCGGTATGGGGTTGTTTTGGAATGGCTGGGATTGGAGGGCCGCCGAAAAAGAATGCCGTCGAGGTATTGAGCTTAATCCTAACAACGCCGTCCCTCACGGAAATTACTCGATGATACTATCCAGCACGGGTCGCCACGCGGAAGCGCTCGCCGAATCGAAACGATCGCTCGAACTTAATCCGCTTCACCTGGGACAGAACGCGCTGCAAGGACAAGTCTTATTGCACGCTGGACGAATTGACGAAGCATTAATTCAATTGCAGAAGACTTCGGAACTCGAACCGACATTTTGGATGCCGCATTACGTTGCGGCCAGTGCGTACATCGAAAAAGGAATGTATGCGGAAGCTATCGCCGAATCACGCAAAGAATACGAACTTTCCGGCGGAAACGTCATTCCGTTCGGCGCTTATGCTTTAGCAAAATCGGGAAAACGCGACGAAGCACAAGCTGAACTGCAAAGGCTCCTGAAACTATCCGCGACGAGATATGTGGCCCCATATAGCATCGCGTTAATTTACAACTCCCTGGAGCTGCGCAACGGCGCGCTTGAATGGCTGGAAAAGGCCTACGAAGAGCGCGACCCGCAAATGACCTTTCTCAAAGTCGAACCTAAATGGAACAATCTGAGAGAAGAACCGCGCTTTATTGATTTGATGAGACGTATGAACTTGTAGCCGCGGAAATTTGAACCCGACACAGGTTGCTAAGCATGCGTGCTATGAACTTGCCACTCCTCACCAATTGAAGGCAAAGAGTTAAGCATACCGTTTCATCACGACACTCCTTCTCGAACTTCCTTTCACCGTCGCAATCGTCACATGCGAAAAGATGTGCGTCTTAAAGTGTTTCATTTCCATTCTCCTTGCTCAGATTAATTAGATAAGTAGTGAACGAGCGCGAACAAATCCGCCCGTCGCTCAAATGAACGACACACTTTTCCGCGAGTCTGGAAAAGTTGAGCAATTCGATTACCAACGGAAGTTCAATCCAGGTCACCTCAGCTGAGCATTCTGCACACCAATCGCGCCGCATTTCTTTTGACTTGAGTCTTAGCGACAGAAGGGTCGTGGTTTCGTTTACGGTTATGGTTCGTCTTTTTCGTTCCATCTTTTCGTGGAAAAAAGAGCGGTAAATACTTCCCTCGGGCGTATAATGTCGCCAACGCGTAAGCTCCTAAAAAATCCTCCCCCAGGTTCTTAGGCAGACAAATAAGACTGGGCGATAAAGATGTCTTTAGGCGGATCCTCAATAGATTCTCAACGAAATCTCACCGCTCCTAAATCGAATAGAACATCCATTTACGAGTTTGAAGATTTTCGTCTCGATGTGCTTCACCTAATGCTATACAAAAACGGAACTACGGTTTCGCTCAAACCGAAGGTGGTTGAAACGCTGGTTGCTCTGATCGAGCGGCGCGGCGAAGTGATTGGAAAAGACGAATTGATGAATCGTCTGTGGCCGAATTCTTTTGTCGAGGAAGCAAATCTGTCGCAGAACATTTATCTGCTGCGCAAATCGCTTGGCAATTGCGGCGACGGAAAGCCTCTGATTGAGACCTTCTGGCGGCGTGGCTATCGTTTCAATGGTGAAGTCAAGCAATCAAGCGACGTCGAACTGCTTTTTGCTACGCATACCAAGACTTTGGTTGTGACTGAAGAGGAAACAATTGAAGATCGGTCGGAAAGAAACGGTGTTTCAGATATCAACCAACGGATCGGCAACTCTACTTTCTCGGACTTGTTGCCCACCCGACGGTTAAAAGGTTTTTCGGCAAAAGTCTTTATCGGGGCGGTTGCCTTAATTAGCGGATCATTATTGATCTTCAGTGCGGTACGTTCTTTCCAATTCGGGTTGAAATCTAATTCATCGAACAACAGAAACTCTGCCGGCCTTTTTTCTGCCACTAAAATTACGCGAATGACACCCGAACTGAACATTAACTCGACGGCAATTTCAAGGGATGGCAAATATCTGGCGTATGATCTGGTGGAAAACGGAAAGCACAGTCTTTGGGTCAAGGATATTTCGAGTGGGGGCGCTTCGCGGATTGGGCCAGGAATGGACTATGCTTACTTCGACCTACGCTTTGCGCCCGACGGCAGGTATGTCTATTACAATACGCCGAAAAAAAACTATCCGAACAGGACAATTTTGCGGATACCGATTGCGGGTGGCGAGCCTCAAGAAATAGCTTACGACACCGTTAGTCCGGTTACATTTTCGCCAGATCAACGTCGAATCGCCTTTATTCGTAGTCCTTTTAAAACGTCAAGTGTAATTCTTTCTAATGCCGATGGCAGCGGCGACGAACAAGAATTGATCACGCGAAGCAGCCCCGCGTGGTTTGAAGGATGGGGATCGAATCTGTCCTGGTCGCCAGACGGCACGCGAATAGCTGTTTGTGGAGGTAGTTTCGTAGATGGGAGAGCTCGACATGAATTAATAGAAATTTCAATCGTAGATGGCTCGGAGCGGTTGATTCCAACGCGGAATTGGAATTACCTGGACGATGTGGAGTGGCTACCGGATCAGAGTGGTCTTATTGTACGAGCCCGCGAAACTCAAACCTCGCCTTGGCAGATCTGGCACGTTTCATATCCCGACGGCAAGACAAGCCGAATAACAAATGACCTTAATGACTACGATGGTTTTAGTCTCTCGGCGGATTCACGTTCTCTGGCCGTCGTAATGACAAGGGGAAACTGGAACGTATGGTCTGTTCCGATCGAAAATATGCGCAACGCGAAGCAGATTACGTCAAGCAACACTGCTTTGGATGGTGTATATGGGACAGCGTTCACAAACGACGGCAAAATTGTTTATTCCAGTCCGCGTGATGGAAATGTAGATCTTTGGAGTTCAAATCCGGACGGCAGCGAGCAACTTCAATTAACGAAGAACGCTGGAGAAATCAATGGTGGACCACACGTCACTCCGGATAACCGATTCATCGTCTTCGTTTCCTCGCGGTCCGGCTCATTACAGATTTGGCGAATGGACACCGACGGCGGCAACCCTTTGCAACTCACTTATTCGCAAGCCGCGGACACTCCCTCTCTTTCTCCAGACGGCAAGTGGGTCTACTTTACGTTAGTAGATGCTGATAAACGGATGATTGCAAAGATCCCAATAGAGGGCGGCGAAGTCACGATCGTCAAACAATCAAGCTCAACATTGTTCGCTGGCCCAGTATCACCAGACGGCAATTTGATGGAAATCGGATTTTACGACGAGACATCCGCACAGCCTTGGAAGCATGCTGTAATGTCCTTATCGAATGGCGAGATAATCAGGGTGTTCGACGGAATTCAACTAGTTGAGGGTTGGACCGACGACTCAAAATCGTTAATCGTTCTCCGCGACATGAATCGCTCGAACCTCTGGCTACAACCAATTGACGGCGCTGAACCGCGCCAATTGACGAAGTTTGAGGGTGGAATGATCCGGAGGTTTGCGGTCTCGCCCGACTTCAAACAAATTCTTATCTCCCGTGGTAACCCTTCGGGCGAAGCGATTTTGATGAGCAACTTTTGACTTGAATTGGTAATGTTTGGGGGATCCGTTACATGCTTTGCGGACCCAACTCATTCATCTGAAGGATCAGTACAATATCTACTTAGACCCGTACACTACGTTCGGCTTGCCATCACACCGCGGGGCCGGATCAATGCGCCCTAAATAGTTATGCAGTATTCCGGTTCCACCCTTGGCCTTGCTAATCACACCGTACATCGCGTCCGTATCGCGGACAGTCGCAACGATAGCTTCCCAACCATCATCCCAAACGATGTCAGTTGCAGAGCCGAAAGGCATCACCAGGCGAAACTTTGCTTTCCTTACCTCGTTAGCTTTGACGTACATATATGGATCATAAAAGAGATCCCAGTCTGACGGTTGCGCGCCTTCGATGTTGAACGTTCCCTTGTAATTTAACTGGCCCTTAACTATCCCGTCTGCTGCGCTGAGTCCGAACTTTTGTTCAAGCCACGTTCTCGAGATCTTGATTCCGGGGATCTTTGCACCGATGACTGTATCAGCCTCGGTAGACGCGAGGCTGTGTGGCTTAAGCTCGATCGGCAGAATTACTGCACGCTGACGTCCAGAAGCTACATTTGGGATAAAGGTGGGAATCTCGACCGCAATGCTGGAATACACATGGTTAGAATCATATATACCAAGCTTTACCCACTTGTGATTAGGTTTCACCGCGATGAGGTGGAGGTAATTTGCAATCTGACTGGGCTTCACTCGCACCTCAACGTAGAGATGTGCATTGTGCGGAGCGTATGCAGGTTCCAGATGACCCCACGTTGAGGGTTTTTCCTTACTGAAGTTTGCCGGCGGAATAACCTTGTTCAATTCCTCCGAGAGAACGTCGAGGCTCTTGTTGTATGCTTGTTGGTAGAGTAATTGGCGCGTCTTTTCATCAACTGGTAACGTCTTCAGAACCTCAGGATCCGAAAACGCATAGGAAGCAGCCTGCCCGGCGAGGTATCGAATTCCGTGTTCACGAAGCTGTCGGATATCGGGTATTTCTGGTGGAATTCCGAGTGACGCAAGACCAAGATTAATTCCCATCTTCACGGCTGCGCCAACTTTTTCCCGGCAGCTCTGCGTGTCGTTAATTTCCTTGCAAACCTCATTGGCCACGTTTTGACTGATGAAAGTCTTGGCCGACTCGACACCACCCGACCATTGGGCCAGCCACGCCTCTAAGAGCTCACCAGCCTTCTGCAAATAATTCTTTCCGTCTTCGATCTTGTTTGTGGCCTGTGTCACACTAAAGCGACAACCAGGCTTTACTGGGTACGCGCCGTTAACTTCGCGATCAGATACGATGGGTAAAGGGTCAGTAGACGTATTCCATGGATAATAGTTTCCCATAACCGTGAAGCGCGGCGGCACGTAACTGCGGATGACAATTTCAAGCAGAGCTTCGGTCACAAGGCGGCATCCTTCGTCTTCCCTGCCATATGGGCAGCAAATCTCTGGCTTGGCAGCGCACATCTCGCGAGTTAGTTGAGGCTGATTTGGAACGACCTTGTCTCCGCCCTTCGGCTGGCCCCCGCCAGGTGCTGGACGTGGCGGCTGAGTTCCCGGAGATCTTTGGCGATCTGGCCTCGGGTTTCCTAAATCAGGGATGACTCTGCCGGAAGTCGAATCCATAGGTCGCAGCTCAATACGATCCAAGCCGACAAAAAAGTTCTTTGAAGATGGTGCTTTAGCAAATACCGTCACTATAAATTGATGACTTCCCGCATTGAGTTTGTGTTGGCCCAGGCTGCGGCTTTTCGGCGAGACCGATGACGCGTAGCCATCAATGTCACCTACTGCTTGCCCATTCACGAAAACCCGAAACGTTCCGAAGTCAGGTGCTGCGGTGTAATGCAGAAAGATCTCGTAGTTCCCCTCAGCAGGTGAGTGCAACAAGAGTGTGAGATGAGGCCAGTTGCGGATTGGTGTATCGACTGGTTTCGGGGCCTTCCAGAAGAGTTGGGCGTTGCCGCTCCAGCCTGGGCCAAAGCCGCCCATTTCCTGACGCGTTACCTGACCGCCACTCGCCTTTGACGAGCTGATCAGATCTTCCGCTTCGATCGATGATGGTTGTCGCCTCTGATATGAGCCGGCACCTGCTAATCGCAATGGGACCATTCCCATGAACAAAACGGCCAGTAAAAAACTGACACACGAATTCATCCTATGAGTTAACTGCTTTGGTAAAGCGCTAAAGCCTCGCATTTTCGACCTCCTGATTTAGTGCTTGACTCGATGCGATCCAGGCAAACGAAATAACCTTGTGATCCGTTTGACGCAGGTACAAATGCCGCTTGACAAAGAGCTGTTAGGAATTGCGTTCAGGTATCATTGGGCGAATATTTAAGCTGAAAGAATTGCTTCTTCCAAATACAACGCAGACAATTAAAACGGAGCGTTAAAGATGTCTTTAGGCAGATCCTCAATAGATTCTCAACGGAATCTCACCGCTGCTAACCCTAATAACACCTGATTTTACATTCAAGTCGGAGGGACTCGAACTTCCGGCAAATGCAAAAAGGAGCGCAACGACCTCCCGGGGTTGTCAGTCGCTACGCTCCTGTTCTGTATTGCAGGATGAGGCTAACTAATTCACTGCGGTCTTATATGGCTTGCGAGGAATCGATAAGCAATCTTCGGGGCCCGCCTCTCACCCTCACCGCAACCCGACGCGCCTGACCAATTCAGCAAATCGCGGGTCGCTGCGAAGCGAATCGAGACCCGGGTCGCCACCAATATTGGAAATCTCTAACGAGCGATAATTCACGGCGACATCTAAATAACGGAATGATTGATCACGCTGACCTAAGAGCGCCGACAGCACGGCCATAGTGTAGGCAGCGGAGCCGCTTCCGTCGTTAGCCGTGTGAATTTCCAGATACCTGAGCAAAACGGCCTGCCACCCACTCTTCGCATAAGTCGTTTCATAGCTCTTTAAAATTTCGTCTTTCGTTCCGATTGATTGCTGAAACCTCACAAAAGATTCGTAGGCTCGCGGGTAATCTCCTTTCATATGATAGGACCGCCAAAGGAGGTTATGAACGAGTGGAATGGCTGGATCCATTTCGACCACCCGCCGCAGCTGTGTGATTGCATCATCGTACCGTCGGGCGAAATAGAGAATTCGCCCGTACATAATCTGATGAAAAACCGCATTAGGATTAAGGTCAATGGCGATCTTAATCCTGGCAATTGCTTCTTCTGAACGGCCCCGTCCGGCTAACCGATTCGCATACCAACGATGTAGGATGTCAGAATTCGGAGCGAGTTCGATTCCCCGCAAAAAATGTTTTTCTGCTTCGGCAAAGTCCCAATCGTAGTCAGCCTTGATGGTGCCAAGAACGCCATAGGCTTCCGGGAGATTTGCGTCGAGTGCCAACGCCCGTTCAAGGGCAGGTTTGGCATTTGAAAACTCCGCACTAGGCGAGCTGCCGCCCCAATGCGCGAAAGCGCAATGAGCGCGAGCCTTCCCAGCCCAGGCTTTGGCATAATTCGGGTCAAGTGACAAAGCCTGATCAAAGAGTTCCACCGCGCGTTTTGCATCAGCTAAGCGCTCTTTCTCCACCAAATACATTCCTTGCAGGTAAAGCCGATATGCTTCTTCGTTCGTCGTCCCGCGCGTTGTCGGCGGACTGCTTGAAGTCGCAAACCGTGCCACCAAAACGTCTCCAACTTCAGCCGCGACTGCGTCCTGCATCGCAAAAATATCGCCCGCCTCTTTTTCGCTTTTGTAAGTTTCTTCAACCTGGCCGCTGGACACATTAAAAAGCTGCGCGGTCACACGGATTTTCCCGGAAGCCAGTTGATAATTCGAAGCGAGGAGGTAGTCTGCCTGTTGTTCTTTTCCTGCGGTGAGCGGGTCTTGTGCGACGTCGGTGTATTTGCGCGTTGCGCTCAGCGGTCGAACCACCAGTCCCTTCACAGCACTAAGCCGTTGAATCAGCGAATCGGCTATGCCGATTTCGTAAATCTCGTCGCGGCTTGAAGCGTTGATCGGCTTGAGTGGCAGAACGGCGATTGATTTTTTAGCGCGAGAGCCTGAGTTACCCTCGTTCCGTTTCACTGTTAAGTATGTCAGTGCTATCGCGCCGACGAGCAAGCTGAGCAACACGGCACCGACAAAAGTTTTGTGACGTCTGATCTTGCCGACTACGTGCTCGACTCTTCCCGTCAGACGCGCCGGGATGACATGACCGGTGCGCGACATCGGTTCACGCGTCGCCCCGACCACTCTGGGTCCGTCGCTCCTAGCGCCGGACTTTTTCCAACTCGCGTCCGACTGGGGCTCTCGCTTGAGTCTCCGCTCGACCTCCAGTTCTTCTTTCAGGCTCTTAAGGTCAAGGGCCAGGTCACTGGCCGTCTGATATCGCTCACCCCTGTTTTTGCGCAGCGCCTTCTCAATGATCCGCTCCAACTCAGCCGGCATTCCTGCGTTTCGGGATAACGGCGCAGGCTCGCTCTCCAAGATCGAAACGATAACGTGGCTCGGTGTCTCGCCCACGAACGGCGGTCGCCCGGACGCCATCTCGTAGAGCACGACGCCTAGGCTCCACATGTCGGTTCGGGCATCCACTGTGAGCCCGCGCGCCTGCTCCGGCGACATGTAGAGAGCCGTGCCCATCACCACGCCGGTATCAGTCTGTACTCGCGGTACGGTCGTCACGGCTGAATCGGCGGTAGCCTCTTGCTGGGTCAGCTTAGCGAGCCCAAAATCCAGCACCTTTACGATACCGTCAGGCCGGAGCATGATGTTCTCCGGCTTGATATCTCTGTGCACTACTCCTACGGCGTGCGCGGCGGCCAAGCCGCAAGCGATTTGGTTCGTCACGTCTAAGACTTCCGTAAGCTCCATCCGCCGGCCTTCCATATGTCGGCGCAGCGTCACGCCCTCAACGTATTCCATCACGATGGAGCGGCGGCCGTCCTCCGTTTCGGACACCTCGTGGATCGTGCAAACGTTTGGATGATTTAGTGACGAGGCGGCATGGGCCTCCCGCTCGAAGCGACGTACTCGTTCGATGTCACTAGTGAACGAAGCTGGCAAAAGTTTGAGCGCCACTCGGCGTCTGAGGCGAGTGTCCTCCGCCAAGTAGACTTCTCCCATCCCGCCCACGCCTAGTGACCTGATGACCGAGTAGTGGCTAATGATCTGTCCTTCAACCAGCTCCTCAGGTTGACTATACGCCAGCGATCTCGCCGCCACCTCGAAGGCCGGAACCGACAGAAACTCGCCCGTCTTCTCGTATACCGAGATTAGCTGTGAGACCTCCTGCCGCGCAGTCTCGTCCCCTTTGCAGGCAGAGTCGATGAACGAGGAACGCTCGCCGGGCCGTCGTTCCAGCGCCCCGTAGTAAACCTCCTTAATATGGTGCCATCGTTCGGGTGTCATGCCGGTGTCTCAGGCTTTTAAGCGCAGAATAGAATGTCTGTTAGTCCCCACCAATACATGCGCAAGCGCCTCTGCTGTTCCCTCATGCGGGGGATCCCGTCAGCTTAGCTCCTTGCGCAGCCACGTCCGAGCGAGCCCCCACTCGCGCTCCACCGTCGCGTGCCCAACACCAAGCGCCTCAGCCGATTCCTTGATGGACAGCCCACCGAAAAATCGCAGTTCGACTATGCGCGCCTGCTGCGGGTCGAACGTGGCGAGCCGCTCGAGCGCCTCGTGGACTGACAGGATGTCGACCTCAGGCGAGCCAGTTACTTCCTCTGCTTGCCCCAAGGTCACAGCCGGCTGCCCACGCCCGCGCTTTTCAGCCCCGTGACGTCGCGCGTGCTCTACCAGGACTTGTCGCATTAACCGTGCGGCGATGCCATAGAAGTGCTTGCGCCCGTGCAACGGTGCGTGCGGTTGGCCCACCAGCCGCAGGTAGGCCTCGTTTACTAGCGCGGTCGCCTGCAGAGTGTGGTATGGCCGCTCGCGTCGCAGGTAGGCAGCGGCCAGATGTCGTAGCTCGCTATAGACGAGCGGCGTCAGCTCGTCGAGCGCGGACTGGTCGCCTTGGCCCCAGCGATCAAGGAGCTGCGTGATCTGGCCGGGATGATCCGAGACAGGACACATGGCGCGATGGTCAATCCATGGGAGGGGCAGTCATTTTATCACTTCCGCCCAACGGCGTGAGGGAGTTTCGACGCGGCCTACACATGTCCTAGTTAGAGGCAACTTTAAACATGCATTTCTAAGCAGCACTTTGCCTTTCCATGGGCGACCCGGCTTGCCGTTTCCTGGGAGAGATCTATGAACTCGAGAAAGACAAAACTGGTAGTCGCGATCCTTGTTATTTTCGTCTGTACTGCGCTTTTTTGTTGGCTAGCGCCCGCGAGTCGGGCCCAACTGCCCGATAAAACAGTTACCCCAAACGCGGCAAGCGCAGGAATCAATAAATCGTTTTCCCAGCAGGCCGGGGCCGGACGTGGTGACATCATGACCCCCGATTCGTCTTTGTTCATCATCAATCGTGATCCATTTCGTGCCATCCGTCGCGGAAGACAACTCTTTCAACGAAAGTACACGGGCCTTCAAGGATTCGGTCCACTTTTCGGGGATGGAGTAGGCAATATTGAAGTGAGCCTTGCGATCGGAGCAGGTTTGGTTGATAGCTGCGCCGGCTGTCATGGACGACCACGCGGGGCAGCAGGCGCAGGTGGCGATGTCGTCACAAGGCCGGACAGCCGCGATGCTCCGCATTTGTTCGGACTGGGACTCAAGGAGATGTTAGCGGATGAAATCACGCAAGCGTTGCGAACGATACGTCAGCAAGCGATAGACGAAGCTGAACAGTCGGCGTCACAACAACCCGTGGTCAAGTCTCTGATCAGTAAGGGCGTTAACTATGGATTCATTAGTGCTATGAGGCACGGAAATTCCGTCACCGTCGATACCACTGCTGTTACAGGCGTGGATTCTGATCTTCGTGTTCGCCCGTTCTTTGCCCATGGCGGCACTATCTCTATTCGCGAGTTCATTGTTGGTGCATGGAATGCGGAGATGGGACTGCAGGCAATTGATCCCGAGCTTGCTAAGGCCCACGATGGCGGTCGTTTCACTACTCCGTCAGGCATGGTGCTCGACGGTTCGAAAGATCAGATCGAATCACCGCCCGCAACCACGAACTGGCAGGACCCTGACGGGGACGGAGTCGCAAATGAGATTCCTACGAGCATTATCGATTTCATGGAATTCTATCTGCTTAACTACTTCAAGGCGGCAAGCTACGAACAAACGAGCGGAGTGGTTGCAGGGCGCCAGAAGTTTCAGCAGGTTGGATGCACGCAATGTCACGTACCCGAGCTACAGATTAGTCGTGATCGGCGCGTAGCAGATCTTGAAACAGTTTACGATCCCGTAAACGGCATCTTTAACAATCTTTTCGGAACGGCCAATGGACTGTTCACTTCCCTGGACGACGGAAGCGGCTTTCCAACTCTCAAGCGCGCGATAAATGGTCCATTTCTCGTTAAGAACTTCTACGCCGATTTGAAACGTCATGATCTTGGCACGAACTTCTATGAAAGAAACTACGACGGTTCAATTCGGAAGGAATTTCTAACGATTCCATTGTGGGGTGTTGGTTCGACTGCACCATACGGACACGACGGGCGCAGCATTAACCTGCGCGAGGTTATCCTTCGTCACGGAGGCGAAGCCCTTGCCACTCGCAATACTTTTGCAGGGCTCACCTCTGCTGATCAGAACAAGATCATTGAGTTTCTGAATTCGCTGGTGTTGTTTCCTCCTGACGACACGGCTTCAAATCTGGATCCGGGAAATCGCAATGCTGCTGGATTTCCACAGTTTGGACACGGCAGTGTCAAGCTCAGCTTGCTGTTCAATGATCCCAACGATCCGGAATAGCACCACATACCTATAAGGAGGACGTCGTGAGAACTAAACTTGAGTTCTTTCGCAAACGGAGAATCCCCAACATCATCACGTTAACGTGGACCATTAAGAGTCGTGTGGTAGTGGCTGCTGTCGGATTTGCCGTGGCGGTGCTCCCAATTGTCTCGCTAGTCTCGGCCAAAAATTTCGGCGAGTGGGGCGAGCCCGTCAACGCGGAGTCGATTGCCGGCACGAGCCCGGAACTCAACACGCCATTCAACGACGGGTGTCCGATCCAGTCGCCCAATGCTCAGAGTCTGTTCATCGCGTCGAACCGACCTGGCACTCTCGGTGGACAGGACATTTGGGTCGCGGACCGCGAAGGTCAGGACGGACCGTGGGGAGCTCCCGTCAACCTAGGCGCGCCGGTTAACAGCGAATATAACGATTTCTGCCCGTCGCCGGCGCGCGGACACCGTCTGTTCTTCGTCAGCGAGCGACCAGGCGGCTGCGGAGGTGCCGATATCTATGTGACGCGTCTGGGGCACGACGGCTGGGTCGAGCCGCAGAACCTCGGCTGCAACATCAACAGCGCGGCCGACGAGGCGAGCCCCTCGTTGTTCGAGGACGAGGATGGTCACGCGATCCTCTACTTCTCGAGCACCCGCCCCGGTGGTTTCGATGAGGATGTTGGGCTGGCTGGCGACTCCGACATCTACTTCAGCATTGACTTCGGCTCGGCACAGCTGGCGCCAAATCTCAACACCGAGTTTGGCGACTTCCGACCGAACGTGCGGCACGACGGGCGTGAGATAGTCTTCGATTCGAACCGTCCGATCGGATTCGGCGGCCAGGACATCTGGACGGCGATGCGCGAGAGCACGAACGGCGTTTGGTCGACGCCTCTCAACTTAGGTCCTACTGTCAACAGCTCGGCGAACGAAACCCGTGCGTCGCTGTCGTGGGATGGGCTGACAATGGTATTCGGCTCGAATCGTGCCGAGAGCGAGCCCAGCCCTACCGGCCCACCGTCCACGGACGTCTATGTGACGACGCGCGAGAAGCTTTGAGTAACCCGGAATCGACAACTCATTGAGGCTCAGAGCACGATCCGCAACACTTCGCCCGTGCCCGCGAACACGCTCCTGTTCGAGATGTAGAGCGCGCCGTCAGGACCGAACACGAGGCCGCCGGGTGCCTGAAAGACCTTGCGTTTCCTTGGCACGTAGACTCTGCTGCGCGGACGCCGAGAACTACACCTGCGCCCGCAGTTCTACGAGCGCGTCACCACCGGTCCGCTGACAAACCGACACCAAAGAGCGACACTCAGAATGTGAGTAAGAGCCGAGTTCCTAGAATCTGGAGTCCGCCGGACTTCGACGGCGGATGATAGCGAACAGCAACTGACTTGCACAGACACTGCTGGCGTCAACTTGAACTACGAAAGCTTCTTGAGAAACCAACTACCCTTGATTTGTTCCAGTTGTCGCCAGTGTGAAAAAGAAAACGGCTCTCTCCGTGACTACAACCTTAGCGGGTAAGTAGTTTTGTGAGGCTTCGTCTCAAGCGATCATTTAGACCCGTTCGTTTTCAAAAAGGTGTTATGGCTCGAAGACGTCTAGCTACTTCTTTTCGCCGCCCTAGATCTGATTCCAACTGTGGTTCCAGGGCCAGAGACCTTTCAAAGTCCTTTTGTGCCTCAAGGTCTCGACCCTTCAACATCAAAGCCAGACCACCGTTTAAGTACCGTGATGCGGGACCCCGATCGAGTTCAAGCGCCCGATTAAAGTCGGCTATCGTGGGATCGATCTCTCCTTTAC
>JBKPQV010000712.1:0-4229 GCA_046734235.1 Acidobacteriota bacterium | reverse complement strand
GGGACAGGTAAAAATCTTTTTTGATCCGGCCACCGAGAATATGGCGGATCCTGATGGAATGTGCTCAGATGCCCAGGGCAACATGTATTTTGCGATGCGCGGCGGGGTTTGGGTGGTGTCTAAGGAAGGGAAGCAACTCGGGTTCATTCCCGTCCCAGAATTCGTGAGCAATGTGACGTTTGGCGGAGCTGACGGGCAAACGCTTTACCTTACTTGTGACAAGAAGGTTTATAGTCTCGCGATGCGCGTGAAGGGCGCACAGTTTCAATAGGACTCTAATGCTGAACATAATTCAAGAAGCCTGGCTGGATTTGCGCTTTGCGGCGCGCACTCTCTCAAGAAGCCGCAGTTTTACAGTTTTAGCAATTTTGATGCTTGCCTTGGGTATCGGCGCCAACACCGCAATCTTTAGCATGGTCCTAACGGTCTTGATTCGGCCTCTTCCCTACAAGGATGAACAGCGAATAGTTTGGCTGTCGAATCAGAATGGTGCCCTGGGTATCAAGGGTGCCTTTCTAAATCCACACGACATCCTCGACTTTCGTGAGCAAGGACAAAGCTTCGAACGCATAGCTGCATGGGGAACCTTGCCATTCAATCTTTATGGCGGGCGCACACCTGAACGCGTTGAAGGAGTTTTTGTAACGCCTAACTTCTTTCGGACAGTAGGCGTGAATCCTGAACTGGGAAGAGACTTCGCCGAGCAGGACGAACCGGAGAATAGCGTCATCATCAGTCACGCATTGTGGCTCCGGCAATTCGGTGGGGATCAGGCAGTTATCGGAAAAACGGTATCTTTTGGGTTCAACACATCTGGCACAGATTCGTACCTGATAGTGGGTGTACTACCAGCTCAAGCCAATTTTCCAGTGCGTGTTGACGCTTTCACTCCCACTGAAATCTACCGGAAGGATTTTGACCGGGGTGGCTCGCATAATTGGCGCACGATCGCACGGCTCAAACCGGGAGTCACGATCGAACAAGCTCAAGCGGAAATAAACACTTTGACATTACGTCAGGCAGAACTATATCCAGACAGTAACCAGGGTTGGCAGGTACAGGTTCAGCCATTACGCGAATATTTATTTGGTAATTTCCAATCAGCTTTGCTTCTTTTATTTGGCACAGTTGGGTTGGTTCTGATAATCGCTTGCGCGAACATAGCGAATCTCCAACTAGGACGCATTTACTCCAGACAACGAGAATGGGCCGTGCGACTGGCATTGGGAGCTGGTCGCTTTCGCCTTCTTCGCCAGCTGCTAGCCGAGAATCTTCTCTTGTCATTTTTAGGCGGTGCCATCGGAATTTTCGTGGCCCTCGCGTGCCTTGCTTTTGCGCGGACTCTCGGACCGGGGTCAATGCCCCGTCTCGGAGATGTGTCGCTCAATATGCCGGCACTTATTTTCGCCGTCGGCTTGTCATTATTAACTGCGATCGCGTTTGGAATACTTCCGTTGCTGCAAGCGGACGTTTCGGATATGCGTGATGCGCTTAAACATCAAAATGCCGGCGCGCCCTCGGGTCAATCAACTCGGGTGCGTCAAGCGCTGGTAGTTGGCCAGGTTGCCTTGGCGGTGATTTTGTTGACCGGTGCAGGTTTGGTGATTAAAAGCTTCTGGCGCTTGCAAGCTGTCGACTCAGGCATAAATCCAGATCATCTCCTCACGGCGGGACTTTCGTTGAGTTTTGTTGATTATCCGAACGGTAGTCCCAAGCGCACGCAAGTCTTTCATGATGCGTTGGATAAGTTAAGCGCTTTGCCGGGAGTTACTTCAGTCGGTGCAATCTCGCATCTGCCGCTAGGTGGCCGCACCATGCAACTTCCATTTTGGATCGTGGGAACGCCACGCGATGCGCAACATGAGGAACGAGTTTGCGACTACCGGGTGGTCACTCCGTCTTTCTTTAAGACTGCGGGCATTCAAGTGAAGAAGGGTCGCGCTTTTGATCACCATGATCGGAAAGGTTCTCCTCAAGTGTTTTTGGTCAATGAAGCATTTGCACGAAATTTTCTCCCTGGGAGGGATCCGATCGGTGTGAGGCTCGACGGCACAAATGATTTTGTAAAAGGTGAAATAGTTGGTGTGGTTAGTAGCGTCAAGCACAGAGGCCTCGAAGTTGATGCACAACCAGCGTTTTATGTTTCCTATGAGCAGTCTTCCTCGTTTCCCATAATGAACTTTGTTGTGCGCACTGAAACCGAACCTTCATCCTTGGTAGGGCCAGTGCGACATCAGCTTGAATCGGTTGACCAGCGCGGAGTGGTATTCAATGTAAGAACTTTCCAGGAGTTTATTGATGAGGCGGTGGCCCCACGACGTTTCAATCTTTGGTTGTTTACCGCTTTTGGAGCTTTGGCCGTGCTGTTAGCCGCAACCGGGATATATGCGACGAGTAACTTCGCGGTGGTTCAACGTACTCGTGAAATTGGTATCAGAATGGCTTTAGGTGCACAAAATTCCGCCGTGATGAAATTGATCTTAGGTCGAAGTGGCGCATCGATCGGTTTGGGGCTTTTGATTGGCCTCGCGCTGTCGTTGGTGCTGACACGCTGGGTAAAATCACTCTTATTTGGCGTTAGCGCAACCGATCCTTGGACTTATGCACTTATGAGCGGTCTCGTGATTGGGCTTGGATTCCTTGCTTCATGGATGCCGGCGCGTAAGGCAACGAGAATTGATCCGATCCGCACGTTGCGCTGTGATTAGTTCAGTTCCAGTCCTTTCTACAAAAACGAGTCAGACAGAAATACGGAATCCCACAAACTGCCACATCGTTCATAAGTAGTTGAGGGATTTAAGAATTTTCAGGATTTTATCGATAGTTTTTTGCGTCCTCTCGCTCAATCCTGATAATTCTGTTTTCCTGTCAAAAACAACACTGGTGGGATCCATTGATTCTTGGAAATCCCAAGGAATCACATCAACTATTTTCCACACCTCGTCAGCCTCCGGGGATTAGGTCTCGCAGGCGACATCTTGTAGGACCTGTTGATGCGGCCTACGAATTTGTAGTTGTCAGAGCGTGGCAATCGGATCAAGAAGCACGCGAGAGCAGTTGTGTTCGCTTGGGATTCGCTACCTCAAGATCCAGTAGAGTAAAGAAATCAATCGTTCTAAAGTTTCTATCTATCGCCGGTAAGCCGCACACTTTTGCACCATACTTTAGATACGAGTGCAATGATGATGGCAGGACTCGGGCTGACCGAATCATTTGGGTTTTGTAGAAGATACATTTCGAACCTGGCTTGGGAATCACCTTGAAGTCAGGATGAACGTGACCTGAGTTAGCCAACCACTCGAACAATTGCCCTCCTGCTAAAGGATCCTGACTTCGCATTGAACAACAACCGACCAGGTACCGTTTTCCCCTTCGCTGTGTGAATTCCGATAGAAAACTCCATAGCAATTTCACGCTGTCCTTGTTCCGATGTGACTTAACAATACAGGCTCTACCAAACTCTACGGCGTTCGCTATGACGGACTGGGGCAGCGTGGTTAGATTGAAACGCTCGGAAGAAAAGAATTGTGAGTCACCGTTGTTGTCGTCATTTGACCGTAGCCTGCAAGTGCCAACTATCTGATTTGAGATTTGCTCAATTATCAAGACGTGTTCGGATCGATGATCGAATAGATCCTCCTCTTTCCCGCTGGCAAATGATTGCGCGAGTCCTTGACCGAGTTCAATGTTGAAGATCGCAAATCTTAGTCTAAGCACCGCATCGATCTCTTCTGTATTGTCGGCCAGTCGGGCAACGTATTTTCCCTGGCGCAGGTTCAATGCCTGTGGGAAGGGAATTGTTCCGGTAACGGGTGCAGATTTCACCAGGCTAAGTACTGACATCACCAAGCTCCAGCAGGTCAGATTTGAGCGTCTTTGAAGTCGAAAAGATAAGATCTGGATGTGAGAAGATCGTTAAGGGCTCGTTACGAATGGATTAAACCTCAAAAGTCGGCTCCCGCGAGTAGTGAGGACTAATTTGGTTCTTGTTAATTCTAGCGGAGTCGCTTGAAGTAAACGATTTCCGGGTCGTCTTCATCAAGATTTTCTATGACGCCGCTCAGTTTGTAGCCGAGGCGGTTTAGCAACGTCTGCATTGGCAGATTCGAGAGGTTTGTCGAGGTAAACAATTTTGGTGTCTGGCAGATTTGCTCAAGATGCTGTAACAAAGCGATACCTGCTCCACGTCTGCGCTCGTTGGAATCCACGTAAAGCATGTCGATCGAGCC
>JBKPQV010000711.1:0-28515 GCA_046734235.1 Acidobacteriota bacterium | reverse complement strand
TTCATTGTTTCCCGACCACAGAGCAATGCTGGGGTGGTTTCTAAGTCGCTTGACGTTGTCCTCAGCCTCGGCTCTTACGCTGTCGAGAAACTCCTGATGGCCCGGATACATGCTGCAAGCGAACATGAAATCCTGCCAGATGAGAATTCCTAATTCATCGCACGTTTCGTAGAAGTAGTCGGTTTCGTAAATGCCACCTCCCCAAACACGAAGCATGTTCATATTTGCATCGGCGGCAGACTTGAGTAACCAGCGAAGCCTGTCATCGGAAATACGAGTCGGAAAACTATCAGCTGGAATCCAATTTGCACCTTTGCCGAAAACCGGGACTCCGTTGATTACAAATCTGAAACTCCTGCCCCACGAATCATCCTCCTGGATTACAACCAGAGAACGAAGTCCAGTGCGCACAGATTTCTCGTCTGCGATTTGGTTGTTCAAAGTGAGACGTGAGCGAAAGGTGTAGAGCGGGTGTGCCCCCAAACCGTTGGGCCACCATAACGATGGTTTCGCGACTATTAAATCCAGCGAAATTTGATTAACTCCAGGGACAAGTTTTACTGATTTTTTCGCTGTAGTGGTTTTATGAGCTACGTCTTCAATGATCAGATCTGCATCCGTAGTTACTGCTGAAACCACCTCGACCTGGGCCGTCAGTTGTGCCTGCTCCCTGGAGACTTTGTTTTGAACAATATTGAGATCTGAGATCCTTGCTGAATCCCACGCCTCGAGAACAACTGGCTTCCAGACTCCGCTCGTGACAAAACGTGGTCCCCAATCCCAGCCATATTGATAGGGAGCTTTGCGAGTGTGAGGCGATGTCTTCTCCCCCTGGTCGTTTCCGGCAGGCAATTCGTATTTCATTTTTGCCATGACCGGCAGGATTTCGTTTATTGGAGATCGAAACGAAATACGTAAGGTGTTGTCTCCGAGTTTTAGGAGTCCAACACAATTCACCCGCCACGTGCGAAACATATTGTCGGCTTTCAAAACCGGCTTTTCGTTCAGGTAGACATCAGCGTAAGTATCGAGACCCTCAAAAACCAATTCCAGGTTCTTTCGATCGAGGACTTGTTGAGTGACTTTGAATGTCGTGCGATATTCCCAATCGGTTTTGCCGATCCATTGCTGTTTTTGCTCGTTGTCGCGATAAAAAGGATCTTCAATGAGCTTGTTTTGCAAAAGGTCTGTATGAACACTGCCAGGTACCGTTGCTGGATACCACTGCTCTTTCTTAGCCTCACGGAATTGCCACCCTTTGTCGAGTGAGATTCTTAATGGCGTTATGCGTTGCATTCCGGTCTTGGATTGTGATTGAGTGTTGAGAACGCTCAGGAGAATTAGCAGCAGAACGAGCGACACGCGATACCTTAATTGCAAGATTCACCTCATTTAAGTTGAGCAAACTGCCGGCTGGCCTTTTGAGTCTGCAGCTTGCGTTAGATATTGGCGCCTGCTAAAAGGAGCGCACATCTTGTTCGAGCTTGCCGCGATGATATTCATTACTTTGCCACGAGACAAATAAAAATATGATCTCAAAACTATCACTTGCGATCGCTATGGCTATTTCGCTTCTCTGTTTAGCTAACCAAATTAGTGCGCAAACGCCGGCCCCGTCACCCACCAGGACAATCGCCGAACGACTGGGCTATAGCTCCGATGCTAAGTTGTTAATCGTTCACGCTGACGATTTGGGAATGGCGCACTCTATCAATGTTGCGACAATGAAAGCCTTCGCAACCGGCCTCGTGACTTCCGGCAGCATCATGATTCCGTGTTCCTGGGTTCCGGAAATCGCCGCCTATGCGCGTGCCAATCCCCAGGCAGATTTGGGTCTACACCTAACACTCACCAGCGAGTGGCGAGATTACCGCTGGCGTCCGTTATTGACCGGCCCCAATGTGACTTCATTACTCGACGACAGTGGCTACCTCTACTTAACCGAACGAGAGGCAGCTAGTCGCATAAAGGTGGAAGAAGTTGAAGCTGAAATACGAGCTCAAGTTGAGCGCGCACGAAAGCTTGGTATTCAACCAACTCATCTCGATTCACATATGGGCACGCTCTATCAAAGCAAAGAACTGTTCGAGACCCTCCTGAAAGTCGCGCGCGATAACAAGGTTCCTGTTCGAGTCTCGAAAGACATGTTTGGTCAAATGTCGTACCTGCCATCGATACTGCGGCCGGAGGACATCGTTTTGGACCATATTGAAACCATTGATCCTTCAGTGAGTGGCGATGGATGGGCAAAATTCTATACAGATGCCGTGAAGAATATGCGGCCCGGCGTTACTGAGTTTGTGGTGCACCTGGCTTACGATGATGAAGAGATGAAAGCAATCTCAGTCGACCATCCAAACTGGGGAGCAGCCTGGCGTGAGCGAGATTTCAAATTCTTGACAAGCGATGAATTCCGGAAGGTACTTGCTGAGAACAACGTCAAGCTAGTGACCTGGCGCGAACTCCGTAAGCTACAGTACGGACAATAATCCACCCCTAAGAGCTTAAAATGAGAATCAAATATTTGACCCTGGCGATCTCCCTAATGCTTCCTTCTGTGCTTATGGCCCAACAAAGCACTACCCCAGTTCACAATTTGATGCCCGTGCCGGCTTCAGTCCAGTTTCTTGATGGACGGATTGCTGTGAGCGGTTCATTCAAAGTCGCGAGTACAGGATTTACGGACGCGAGACTCACGTCGGCAATCGACAGATTTTCAAAACGCCTTTCCGGTCGAACAGGACTGACGTTTGTACCGGGGTTGGCGACTGACAAAGAAGCAGCAACAGTTTGGGTACAGACGAGCAGCCCAGGTCAGACAATTCCTTCGTTGGATGAAAATGAAACTTACCAACTCGAGATTTCAAACTCTCGTGTGCAACTCGTTGCGCCAACCGTTGTCGGTGCTATGCGAGGCCTCGAAACGTTATTGCAACTTCTAAAAGCAGATCGGGATGGATACTTCTTTCCCGCAGTAAAGATTCAGGACCAACCGCGATTTCGCTGGCGCGGGTTGCTGATCGATATCGGTCGCCATTACGAACCACCCGAGGTTTTGAAACGAAATCTTGATGCAATGGCCGCCGTGAAACTAAATGTATTTCACTGGCACTTAACAGAAGACCAGGGATTCCGGGTTGAGAGTAAGAAATTTCCAAAGCTCCATCAGATGGGTTCTGACGGTCTCTTCTACTCACAGGATCAAATCAAGGAAATCATCGACTACGCTCGTGAACGTGGTATTCGCGTCGTTCCCGAGTTTGACATTCCAGGACACAGCACGAGCTGGTTAGTTGCACATCCCGAGTTAGGAAGCGCTCCTGGTCCATACTCGATTGAGCGCCAGGCAGGAATATTTGAGCCGGCATTAGATCCAACACGCGAGGAAGTCTACAAGTTTCTCGATACGTTTCTGGGCGAGATGGCGGCGTTGTTTCCAGACGCCTATCTGCACATCGGTGGAGATGAGAACGAAGGTAAACAGTGGGATCGCAATCCATCGATCCAGGCTTTCATGAAAGAAAAGGGAATTAAGAACAACCATGCTTTACAGGCCTACTTCAATGGCCGTCTGATGAAAATTCTCGAGAAGCACAAGAAAAAGATGATTGGTTGGGATGAGATTCTCCAACCTGAGTTGCCGAAAAATGCAGTCATTCATTCTTGGCGTGGAACCGCTGCGTTAGCGGATGCGGCGAAGAGGGGATACGACGGCATTCTTTCAAATGGTTATTACATTGATTTGATTTATCCAACGTCGCAACACTATGTCGTTGATCCGCTGCCTGCTGATACAACGCTTACACCTGATGAGCAAAAGCACATATTGGGAGGTGAAGCGACAATGTGGGGAGAATGGGTGTCGCCGGAGACAATCGACTCGCGCATCTGGCCGCGTACCGCCGCGATCGCGGAACGATTATGGTCACCACGTTCAACTAATGATGTTGATGACATGTATCGGCGTCTCGCCGTTATCAGCCTGCAGCTGGAAGAGTTGGGGTTAACGCACGAGAGAAATGTCGATGTCTTGTTGAGACGTTTGGCAGGCGGCCAGGATATTCAACCATTGAAATTGCTCGCCTCGATCGTGGAACCGGTAAAGGAGTACCGGCGAGGACAATTGCGACCGGCAACGATGTTGACTCCGCTGACAGGATTGATTGATGCTGCGAGACCTGATAGTGCCGAGTCGCGAAGGTTCATCAGGTTAGTTGACGGATTTTTGGGAGACGCTCCACGATTAACATTTGGAGCAACGTTACTGGGTTTGATCCTAAACGATTGGCGCGAAGCTGAACCATCGCTGAATGTAATGATTGATGCCTCACCTGCACTAAAGGAAGCGAAACCGCTTGCCGGTGATCTTGGAAACCTCGGCACGATTGGCCGTGAGGCAATGTCCTTTATTGGCAGACGAGTAACGCCGCCCGCCGGCTGGCGTGAGGCAAAGCTCGCGCTCCTTCAAGAGATAGCGAAACCAAAAGCTGCCGTAGAATTTCCGGTCGTACAGAGCGTGAAGAAACTGGTGATTGCGGCAGATGAAATTAATTCGCTATCAACTATGTCTACGAGCGAATGGAAAAAACGAATCGACGTTATGGCCCAACCTGCGAAGTGATTTTGAGTTACTTCTCGAAGATCAGATTGTCGACTGCGACAGTGCCACTCTTTGGTGTGCATTGGTCGCAGTAGGCGCTGATGCTGACGGCCGTCAAATTCTTGAGCACGTCTTTAATGCTAACTCTTTCCTGTACCCACGAAGGTTGTTGCAGATTTTTTAAAGGAATGACGTACGTATTGAGTCCTGGCTTTATTTTAAGAGGGACTTGGGGAAAGCCTGCTTCGAGCTTTACGGTGTAGCCGTGGCTAATGAATTCAATGCGTATGTAATCGGCGCCGGTCGCGTAAAGTTGTAACGACATCGTCTTGTAAGCGCTAAGGTCGTCAAATCCAGGCTTTTGGTCTTTGTATGGCCGACTTTGAATTTCCAGCGTTACATTAGCCCATTGATTTGGTCCGAGGAGCGTGTAATCAAACGAGGCGAAGTGATTTTTCTCATCGCCCTTGGCGCGGACAATTTCCGGAGCAGGAGACCCGTCGGCAGCGCCCCGATATTTCACGGGCGTGGTTTCCTGTGCTGTGAACATCTGAATCAGTCCACCGTTATTGCTAACTACTTTCCCGTTTTCGACTCGTTCAAAATCGGCATATACAAATTTGTTGTCGCTCTCAGGATTTGTTTGAGCCAAGCTGGTACTGGCTGATCCAAGGATCAAACCGACCAAAATCAGACCAATCTTAACGGCTCTGGGACTCATCAGTTTTGTCTCCTAACGGTTCAGGATAATGAAGGAAGAGGTACGTACTTGATTCGATTATGCCTTGCCTATTTTGCACCACGTGTCAAATTCCCTGCTGGGCGGGTGATAATCAGTCTCATTCTCACCTGGTTTTAACCAGGTGAATCGACGATGGAATTGTTCCGGAACCGTTTAACGGTTTGCATTTCGATCCATATTCGGGTTCGATCTGTTTACTGTATAGCCCTTCCACTAATCGATCGGGAAATCATTTCCTGAATTTGGCGGTATGGGAAACCGTTGAAACGGTTCGGGGGATGCGAGATGCGCCTGATCACCTGGTTGAAACCAGGTGAGAATGAGACCAAAGAATTACTGTCGCCGCGCAGCCGTGTCTTGACGCTTTCGTTACAAGGAATTACTCTCAGCGGCTTAACGAACGAGTGTTTTGTATATTTTCCAGGAGCCAATTTGGCAAGATCTGCCTCTTCATTGATCAAATAAACCCTTGCGACGAATAAATCTCAAAAAAGCGAACGTCGCACGATCGGATACGATCCGCTACATAAATCGCCAAATCGTTCTCAACTACGTTCGCGAAAAAGAGCCTATCTCAAGGGCGGAGATTTCTCACGAAACAGCACTCCAACGATCAACTGTCTCGCTTATCGTCGAGGAACTGAAAAACCAGGGACTTGTTTACGAAATCGAAGGTGAATCAACCGGTGGCAGGCCGCCGACCTTACTAAGATTGCGTGCTGCTGGATGTATAGCGATTGGTGTCGACCTGGGTACTGCACTGACAACGGTTGCTACCGGCGATCTGGTTGGTCGGGTACTGCGACGCGAAACTTTTGCAACCGACCCAGATTTGGATGTGACGTTCAATCGCATAGTGTCCAGCGTGCAGGGCTTCATCGCCAGCGAACCCGCGATTGAGGGAATTGGCATCAGTTTGCCTGGCTTAGTGGATCCTGAATCCGGCACCGCGTTATTCATTCCACATTTCAAATGGCGTGATTGGCAAATTGCACACGACCTCGCAAAAGTTACCGGCATGACAGTGCGAGTTGATAACGACGCAAATGCTGCAGCCTTGGCTGAGCTTTGGCTAGGTCGTCCTGAAATTCGTGACGTTCGAGATTTTATTCTGGTGCTCGTTGAGGAAGGTCTTGGTACGGGAATAATTTTTGATGGTCAGGTGTATCACGGAATGGTTGGTGGTGCTGGTGAGTTTGGACATATGACAATTGGAAAGGGTGCACCGGTGGCGTGTGCCGCAGGAAGCGATGAATGCTGGGAAGCGTTTGCTTCAGAACGCGCCGCTCTTGCTCGGTACGCGCACGAGAAAAACGGCACGAGCGAAACTGCGATCACTTTCAAGCAATTAATTGATCTCGCTTTCAGTGGAGATGAAGCTGCAAAGAATGCACTCATCGAGACCGCCCACTTTTTAGGTTTGGGCATCTCGAATTTAACCAAAGGCTTGAGTCCGGAGGCGGTAATTTTAGGTGGCGAGATCTCGAGAGCGTGGCCGGTGATTGCTGAGGAACTTCATAGTGCGATCGCGCAGAACAGCATTTGCCGCGGCTTGCAATCAGCGGTAACGTTTGCGTCGACCCTGGGAGAGGATACGCGTCTGATGGGCGCACTGAGTTTGATTCTGGCAGGCAAGTTTGCGTCGGTCGTTCCGGCCTGATCATCCAGAAATTAGGACGGCACCCAAATTTTCCGATGCGAAAAATGGTTTTTGATCGGGAGGCGATCAAACGACTGTCAGAATTTGTTGGGTGTTACCGATAACAGGGCTTGGCCACTTCTCCGGCACTCGTATTGCAAATTGCAATTCCAGGGTTCTGCAACAACCTTGTTCTAACTCAAGTTACTTACGTGAAAAAGTAGGGGAATGAAGCAAAAACCTCTTGACAAGAGTTTCCGATTGAAGTAATAAGGCTTTTGTCTGGTCTTGCAACAAACCCTTTTAAGTAGAATCCGCGTTTGAGTTAGAAGCTTTTTGACGGCACGAGGCTGATCCCAGGACGTTTGAACATCAACGTTAAGTCTCTACGTCTTCAGCCTTACGAAGTTCAGTTAGTTGGTCTCACATCTGCTCTGGTAGTTGAAATCATAGTTGTTCAGGTTCTTTCCTCTCCGCCAAGGAGAAGGAAAGGGAGGTAACTAAGAACATGTATCGAAGCAGTCGTCTCAACAGCCTTCGTCACTTCTTCCAATTTTTCTGCATGGTCATTAGCCTAGCACTAGTTGCCGGCGCTCAAGTCGTTTATGGCCAAACAACCGGTAGCGCTACCCTGCGTGGAACCGTAAAGGATCCCACGGGTGCGATCATTCGCGACGCTTCGGTGACGTTGACAAATACGCGCACCAAGGATGAGCGCAAAGTAAAGACCAACGACGATGGCGTGTTTGTCTTTGCTGCGGTAACGCCCGGCGAATACGCGGTGAAGGTTGAGGCCGCAGGCTTCAAGACTTCTGATTTGCCACACGTCCCGGTTGAGACAGCAACGACTCGTTCTCTTGAGATCGTAACCGAGGTTGGGCAGCCGACTGAAATAGTTACGGTCACCGCTGGAATCGATCAACTGCAAACAGAGACAGGCGCCAAAGAGAACGTTATCACTTCGGCGCAGATAGACAACCTGTCGATCATCAGCCGCAGTTCGCTTGAGCTCTTACGCATTCTTCCTGGTGTGGTTGCTCCTGACGCTACGTCACTTGAGCAGGTTGGTTTCGGTAGCGGCGCCAACGCTAATAGCCAGTACCATGTTAACGGCCTCCGCGGCGAACAGAACAATGTGCAGCTTGACGGCGCTCGCATGATTGACTTCGGTTCGAACAACGGAACCGTTATCACCGCGAATCCGGACATGGTTCAGGAAGTTAAAGTGCAAACCAGTAACTACGCCGCAGAGCACGGCACGAGCGCGGTTCAAATCAGCGCAACGACTAAAGGTGGCAGTCACGACTTCCACGGCTCGGTTTACGACTACATTCGCAACCACAATTTTCAGGCGAATGATCGCTCAAACAGTATCAATAATGTAAGTAGGCCTTTGAGTAAGTACAACTACCCTGGCGGCAACATCGGTGGTCCCGTTCTGTTACCGTGGACCAAGTTCAATAGGAACCGTGACAAGCTCTTCTTCTTTGCCGGGTTCGAGTATTACTACCAGCGGGTTGACGAAGGCTCTTCGTTGTATACGGTGCCGACGTTGAAGCAACGGCAAGGTGACTTCAGTGAAGTTGGCGGTGTTAACGTTCCCGCGAGCTGCGCCGGCAGTGGCCTGACTCCGGGCACCAAAACAAACACCTTGGTTCCGTGTGCCAACAAGCTCGGCGCAGTGCTGACCAACTTGTACCCGTTGCCGAACTTCAACGACAACAAGGGTCACAACTACGTGTACAGCGTTCTCCGGCCGAACGATCGAAATCAGACTACACTGCGTTTTGACTACAATATCAGTGACAACGCGAAGCTCTACGTGAAACTTGCTCGTGAGTATGAAGAGCAGGGTTTTCCGCGCGGCCTATGGTGGGATTCATCGATGTTCGAAGTCCCGGGCAAGCTGACCGGCAAGAATACTGGTAAGTCAGTTGTTGTGAATTTGACGAATGTTATCAATCCCACGATGACTAATGAGGTCTTGTTTGCTGGTAGCAGGCTGGGTCTCTACTACGATTACGCAGATCCTTCGAAAGTCACCTATGCAGGCTTAGGATTGACGGCCGCTGACAAAGTGGGATTTCAAGGTAAAGCGAACTCTTCAGTTTGTAACAACTGCGGTGGCGTGAACTTCGTCGGCAATAATCCGTATGTGCCGATTAGCGTCATCAATAACTGGGCACCAAGCGGTCTGTTCAACGCATACGGCTTCCCGATCTACTCACCGTACAGTAGTTACTCAGTTACAGACAATCTATCTAAGGTTTACAACGCACATACTCTCAAGTTCGGTGCGTTCTTCGAACAGGGTAACAAGGAGCAGCAGTCAAATCACGATACGAACATTGTCCTGGGTCAATGGGGGCAGGGAAACGCCACCGGAAACGACTACGGCGACTTGTACACAGGAAATCCGATTGAATTCACCCAGGCCACTGACCGTCCGAAGGACTCCTTCCGCTTTTACAACTACGAGTTTTACGCACAAGACAGTTGGAAGGTAAGGTCAAATATCACGCTGGAAATGGGAATGCGCTTTGGCTACTTCCCGCAGAACTATGAACGTAGTGGTCTTGGCGTATTGTTTGATCCGTCGGCTTACAACAGGGCCCAGGGAATCTTTATCGGTGGTGACCGCACCAAGCCAAACGGCTTCAAACTGGCCGCACGCGATGAAATTCCTAAAGGCGTGCTCGAGAATCCTGGTATCTCCTGGATGCCACGCTTGAACGCCGCATGGGATATCGGCGGTAAGGGTGATTGGGTAATCCGAGCTGGTGCCGGTATCTTCTATAACCGCGTACAAGGTAACTACGACTACTATTCCAGCGGCCAGATGCCTAACACCTATGCTGCAACTGTAGATACGCCGTGGAACAGCGTAAACGGCTCCAATGGTCTTAACTTCAATAACCTGGACGAGATCGACCCGTTCGCATTCGCTAACGTGAATGTCTTCTCAAGAGACCTCCAGTCGAATGAGATTCCACGCGTCGCGAACTTCAGTCTGACCGTTGAGAAGCGCTTGCCTGGTAACAACATTCTTTCAGTTGCGTATGTTGGTACTCAAGGACGACATTTACCGCAGCAGCGCTCGGTAAACATTATTCCTCTCGGTACGCTAACGCATGGAGTTCTTGCTGCTGGCAGCGCAAACCCGTCAGACCTGTCCATTCCAGTTAATCGTGCTGCGATCGCTGGGTCAGTGCTGCGAACCTATAGGCCGTTCTCGGCTTACAACACTGTAGGCTTCTACCAATTCACGGGAACTTCCACCTATCACTCGATGCAGACAACGTTGAGCCATCAGTCTGGTAAGAACCTGCAGTACTTCTTGACCTATACTTTTGCCAAAGGTCTGGGTACGGTAGCCACAAACGAGACCGATGGATCAGCATGGGCCGACCCGATTGATACTCGCGGTCGAAGTTGGGGCGTTCTGCCTTTCGATCGTACGCACGTATTTAATGCGTCGTACAATTACTCGTTGCCCAAATTCGCACGCGGATCATTCGATAATACCTTTATGCGCGGCGTATTGAATGGCTGGCAGATGTCAGGTATCACGACGTTCCAAACCGGCACGCCGATTCGACTACGATTCAGTGGGGATCTCAGCACCGCCGGTCAGGCTTTAGCTTGGTACGGGAGCGATGCGTTTAACGTTCAAGGTCAGAGCTCTGGTGCTGTTTCGCCGGTGTATCTAGCGAATCCTTCGTCGGGTGAAGGAACTGCGGTTGGCAACAGGCTATTTAATCTCAGCAAGTTGGCTATCCCAACGTTCCCCTCCAGTGGACCGTCTCAGCCTCCTTACACTCTAAGGGCACCTAGCCGAAGCAACTTCGACGTCTCGTTCTTCAAGAACTTCAATTTCACCGAGTCGAAGAAGTTGCAGTTCCGCGCAGGATTCTTCAACATCTTCAACCAAGCGTATCCAACTCAGATCAGCCCGACCGGTGGATTGGGTTCAAGTGATATCTACTTGACCTTAGGTACGGTATGCAGCAGGACTATTCCAAATGTACCCGATGGGACTGGCGGTACTGTTAACGGGAATACATGCGATCCAACCGGAGGCTTCGATTTCACTCAAGAAACCAAAGACAACTTCGGCAAGATCGTTAATAAGCACGGTCGTCGAATTGTTGAGTTCGCGTTTAAGTTCTACTTCTAAACCGAATCTAGAACTTTGATCACTCCAGCGGCGCGAGAGGCGAGTAATCGCCACTCGCGCCGTTTGCTTCTGAGATGTAAAATATCAGCCCAATCCCCAGATTTTTCTCCAGTTCGCATCGCCAGTCGTCGGCGCGAGCACGAGCGTTAGCACTAACGTTTCTCTGATGGCGATGTAGTAGCCGGCACGGAGGGCACTCATGAAAGCGAACATCCCAGCTTTGTTAATGCTGGCGGTTCTTATGGCTCTCAGTAGGTCAGTTCGGGCCCAGGACATCATTGACACTGATTCGAAATACCGAATCGCAGATACAAACAATGCGGTAATCGAAGGACGTGTATCTTTGCCTTCAGGCTTTGCTGCCGAGAGGTATGTGAAGATCATTGTGAGAAATTCTCAAGTAATGCTTTTCAGTCGCTACACAAGCACACATGGTGAATTTCGCTTCGACAATCTCGGTGAAGGCGTCTATTACATCCGGGCAGAACTCGACGGGTTCGAGCCTGTAGAAGCAAAAATCGCTCTTGGTCGGGGAATAACTTCAGAAGTTAATCTTCAATTTCGTAATCGCTCAGTGGGTTACGCCTATAACAGCGCCCGTGTTGTCTCAGTGGCCGAGTTGCGGCAGGTTGTGCCCACCGCTGCGAGAAAGGAATATGAGATCGGAATAAAGCTTGTTAACAAGAGCGATTTCCAGAATGCGGCAACGCACTTTCAAAACGCAGTTTCAATCTATCCAGAGTACCTCGCTGCTCGTAATGATCTCGGAGCACAGTATCTCAAGCTTAAACGTCTTGACGAAGCAGAGCAGTCGTTTCAGATGGTGATTGAGAAAGATCCGAAGAACTTCAATGCGAAGTTTAATCTCGGCCTCGTTCGGGTGGAACGAAAGAATTATCTCGACGCCATTGCGCACCTGAACCAAGCCATAGCTATCGACAGCACACGCCCGGTTGCGCGTTTATGGCTCGGCGTAGCGATGCTGGAGTCTGGCGATCTGCCAACGGCTGAGAGGGAGTTGAACAAAGCACTCATCATGGGTGGTGCTGAGTGTATTGCAGCGCACTATCATCTCGCCCGTATTTACTTCAGCCGAGGTGATGTGTTGGAAGCATCGCGTGCCGTGCAAGCGTATTTAGATGAAGCTCCCAAGAACGGCGAGTATGTTAGTGATGCAAAAGAGCTCGAGAAGAGACTGAAGCAAACCGCGAAACAGTGAAGGCCCGGTCTATCAAGGCTCACAACCAATACACCTCACAATAGGCCTTCTCATGAATTGGGATTACTCAATGAGGTGCTCGTAAAGGCGGCAGGGGCTTTCGCATCCCCGGCCCAACTTTCTGGGAGCTCTGTCGGTAATCACATACTGACTGACCCGTTTTGCTCCGGAGGAGCAGCATGTTTATAGCCATCGGCACCTTCATGATGTTTCGCGCTCCAGCGGAGCGCAATGTGCCAGAAACAGACATAACGCTCCGCTGGAGCGCTTTCACTTTTAAGACTTGCCTTCTCTATAATCATGCTGCTCCTCCGGAGCAAGTCAGGCGAGCCAGGTATGGGATTACTGTTCTGTCCTTACTCTCAATGACACTTACTGCACAACTGTAAAGTTAGTTGAACGGCTCACATTATTCTTACCGTCGCTCACAGTGATCTTCAGTTCATATGAACCTGGTTGAAACTTATCGAGTGGAAACGAGCTTGCGTATTTGATCTGTCCTTGTTCGTCTGCCGCGGGTAGTTGGCCAGAGGTCTTACCCAATGATCGGTGGTTTTGCAAGATCTCCATATCGAGTTGCAACTGGGCCGTCGATCCTTTCGCTGGCCAGGCGGTGATGAAAAAAGCAACCTCCTTCGCAGTCGACTTCATGATTGGTTCACCCAGATTCGGATAGACGAGTAACTCGCCAAAGCGAAACGGCTGTTGCCGTTTCTGTTCTTCAGCTGTCAAGCGTTCTGCGCGTCTGATGAGAGTTACTGAGCTCAGGCGAGGCTTTAGGTCGTCGCTATCAGGTATCTCGAGCGAACTCTTTCTAGTGCTCGCCTTGCCATTAGAAGCATCGTAAGCGATCAATTCAACTGTATAGGCTCCCGGCGGTAGTTGTACTTCCCGATAAAAAAGGAGGTCGCCCTTTTTTACTGCAGCCATATTGTCTAGCGGTCCAGTCAGAGGATAGTGCTGACTAACCTTTTGAACGATCTGATCACCATGGTCTCGTATCAGAGCGACCACGGAGAAATCTGAGCTATAGGTCTTGCTGTCGCTGCTCGAGAACGAAAAAGCCGAAAGAGGAGCCTCAGCCAGGATCAACGACAGGCCAGGACGACTTGGTGCTGGATAGCTAATGGCCGAACCGAAGAAGTTAATCGATTTAGAGTTTCCTGTTTGCCGGGCCGCAGCGATTGCTGGTGCTTCATATTCAAGCACAGGAAGCTGGCCCATCGACTCAACCGCATAGTATCCCTTGCGAGTTTGAACTTCGTAGTTCGCGTGATTCAACTTCACACTTATTTGACGAAAACGCCCGTTGAAATCAGGATTTGAAGGAACATAGGTAACAAGGTAGTAACCATGCATGTCATCGTTTATCTTGCGAAGACCGGCGGTGAGGTCATTAGTATCGTGAATTAGAAAACCGCCGGTTTGATCGGCCAGGCTCCCGAGGCCGCTACGCGGATCGAAGCGCAATAATTCTTCGTTCCTTTCCAGGGCCTTCATGTATGGACCATTGGTTCCCCGATCGGTTCCCCGGCCTTGTTGGCCCAGTCTTTGGGCTGCGAGCGAGTTGAGTTCCTTTGCAGATTCAGTAGCACCACTCTGGGTCCGCAGACCCGCGGCATCCATCGCATAGATACTCACGTTGGCGCGATTTGCGGCGCTGATTACAGCGGGAAACTTTTGCTGTACGGACGTTGGAAGTTGTAGTCCCTCCGAGAAGAAAATAAGAGTCTTACGTCCGGGCATATTCCGCATCGGGTTGATTACGGCAAGTAAGCTATTAATTGTGGCAAACCCTTGTTGATCTCGTTCCAACGCTTCAAACTGAGTGATTATGTTGGATTCCATCTGGAGTAGCGCTGCTTCCTGCGCGGCTGCTCCTATTGCTGCACCAGCTGCAGCTGCCCCTCCTGCATCCCGACCGCCGCCTGCACTCGACGCACCAGCTGCACCTGAGTCGACCTGGCTAGTCAGTACGGAACTGCGATCCGCAATGTCTCGAGTGCGTTGAGCCGTTGAGGTATAAGTGGAACCCGTCGCGCTGGTAGCGCTGTCGACCGCTGCTCTCACCAATTCGGTGTTGTCGGTAAATGGTTGGAGAGTATTCAACGATTGATCAATTCGGAACACACCCGTGAAGTCGCCATTTGCCATGCCTTCTTGCGCGTAAGCAAGGCCAGCCTTTTTGGCTAATGACCGGGCTTCGGGGGACAGGCGATCAAAAACGAGCGCTGTAATGCCGGGACTTACGCGAACCGGATTGGGCCGCGAAGCGGGTACCGTCGGTTGGGGATTCTCTTTACGATCCGTATTTGCTCCGCTTGGGGTATTAGCAACTGTATCCGTCGTGTTTTCACGGTTGATAAAATCAAAGGAACGTATCTGCTGACTGACGCCATCTTCCATGACTTGAAAGTCTGCGGCACTCAGATCCTTCACCGGCCGCCCCTTCTTGTCCTTTACCACGATGTCGAGCTTGACTTCATTGGTGCGAAACCGAATTACGTCATCCTGATCCCCCGGCCTTTGTGCCCAGGTTCGACTGAATGCTGAAAAGCTTAGTCCAATCGCAAGAACCAGGCTCAGAAATTGTTTCATTGCTTCGTCTCCTTAATCACCAATTTTATCTCGCAGGTGCCCATCCAATCGACATCGATGTTTCGGTGTAGTCGGAACTGCCTTAAGCCTCGGGGACTAAAGTGGATGCGACCAGTATAGAGTCGTTACCTTACTGAAACCAAATCTGACCTCTGTAATTTCAAGGCTCATTTCACTGTCAAACTATCAGAGCTTTCTAAGCGGTAAAAGAAAGCCGTGGCGACATTTAGCGACTCGCTCTGAGTCGCGGTTAATTTGTCGGTATTGTATACTCCAATCTAGAGTTGTCCCGTCTCCCAGACTTAAAAATGGTCAAAAATAAATGCTTGCAGCTAGCGATTTTCTTAGCGTGTGCCACGTGCGCACTGTCGCTCCCTGCGGTTGCTCAAAATCGCTCAGATCAGACCGATGAGGAGTTTGCGCGCGCCACGCGTTTGCACGAGTCTGGAGACATCGAGGGCGCTATCCAGGGGTACCAGGCAATACTTGCCAAAAACCCTAAGAGAATAGATGTGCGATCTAACCTCGGGGCGGCTTTTTCACGGCTTGGCCGTTACGAAGAAGCAATCGCTCAATATAAAGAAGCGCTGAAACTGAACAGTAGTATCCCGGCAATCCGGTTCAATCTTGCGCTTGCATACTACAAGGGTGCACTGGTAAGTGAGGCTGCCGAAGAATTCTCCAAGTTTCTGGCAGAAACGCCATCCGATCAGCCGCAGCGCCCCAACGCGGTACTGTTGTTAGCTGATTGTCAGGTTCGCATTGGCAACTATAAGCACGTAATCGAGTCATTAACGCCGCTCGCCGAAGCTGATCCGAATAACCGTACGGTCGCTTTCTTGTTGGGCAGCGCGCTCATCGGTGATGGTCAACTGAGCCGCGGGCAGTTGTTGATCGATAAAGTATTTAGAGACGAGGACTCTGCCCAGGCGCACCTGTTACTTGGCTCGATTCTCTTGCTTGCTGATGATGGTCATGGCGCAATTCGAGAATTTGAGCGTGGTATTCAGTTAGATCCTAAACTGCCTACACTGAATTCCTGGTACGGACGAGCGTTGATGCGGATGGGTGATACCACCAAGGCCAAGGTCGCATTTCAAAATGAGTTGGCACAAAACAAGAACGACTTTGACGCAAATTTATTCACGGGCGTTCTACTCCGACAAGACAAAGAGTTTGAAGAGGCTTTCAAGTATTTGTCCCGCGCTATCCATTTGAGACCACGCGATCAATATGCCCGCTATCACCTGGCAGCAGTTTATGTTTCCTTAAGGAAGTTTTCGGACGCATTAACACTGCTCGAAGGAGTCTCGAAGGAGTACCCTGAATTCTCAGAAGCTCGCGTACTGCTCGCTTCCGTATACTATCGACTGAATAGAAAAGAAGACGGCGACCGCGAACAGGCTGCTGTGCAGAAGTTAACTGAAGAGCAGCAGGCAAAACAACCAGGTGCGCAGACTGTGCCGACCAAACCGCCAGACAATTTCTAGTAACGATTAATGAGAGGCTAAAGGTAGTTGACCGCGTTAATTAAAAGTTCAGGATTTACTATGGCGCTCATGGTGATTCTCTTAATCACCTGTTCAAGTTCGAGTCGCGCGCAAACATCAAAGTCACGGCAAGGTACGGGAAGACCTAAGGCCACTACTCCTGCTCCGCAACAGGATGGGCCGTTTGATAACGCCGTGAAGCTCGCGGAAGAAGCTCGAGCAGCGGGCCGCCTGGATGAAGCTTTGGCGTCATATGGTAAGGCCGTGCAGATTCGGCCTAAGTGGCCTGATGGTTGGTGGTATTTGGGAGCGATCTTTTATGAAAAAGATCTTTACACCCAGGCCCGTGACGCATTTCGAAACCTGGCCGCTTTGCAACCGGAACGCGGTCCAGTTTGGGGCATGTTGGGCTTATGTGAGTTTCAAATGAGAAACTACGAGCCCGCCGTCATCGCTCTACAGAGAGGACGTGCTCTCGGGTTCGACGGCAATCAGGAACTTGAATCAGTTGTTCGGTACCATGCCGCCCTGCTTTATATTCGCTTCGAAAAGTTTGAGATCGCGTTCGAAATTCTTAGAGAGTTTTTGCGCGCGGGTACAAACTATAGTCCAAAGATTCTAGAGGGGTTTGGGTTGGTGATCTTACGAGTGCCTTTGCTGCCGAATGAAGTTCCAGCAGATAAGCGCGAAGAAATAGTGCTCGCAGGCGACGCCGGCATGAAGATGGCCGCACGTCGCTTGGAGGACGCACGGAACGCTTTTGCAACTCTTGTCGAGCGTTACCCGAATGATGCAAACGTTCACTACTCCCATGGCGTCTTTCAGTTAACTCAGGACGCGGACCTGGGGCTGAAGGAGCTTCAAAGAGCTCTCGAGCTTGATCCCGCACACCAGCCCGCCATGGTCCAAATTGCCTTTGAATATTTAAAACGAGAACAGTTTAATGATGGCCTACCTTGGGCTGAACGTGCAGTACAACTTTCACCCAAAATGTATCCCGCGCGAAACGTCCTCGGCCGGATATTGTTAGAGCTGGGTCAATTCGACCGAGCAGTCAAAGAGTTAGAGGAAGGTGCTCGCTTGGCGCCACAAAGTCCGGAGATGCATTTTGCCTTAGCGAGGGCTTACACACGCGCAGGTCGAAAACAGGATGCTGATCGAGAACGTGAGACCTTTAAAAAGCTGCAGGAGAAACAAAGTCAACAAACAGACGCAGCGAAATCTGGTCTTGCGCCTGGCGCGACTACAACCAACAAACCTAATCCTGAATAGAAAAGTGGTTGCCCAACGTAATGAGTTCACGCTTCAAAATCTACGTGTTGGCGTTGTGTACCAGCTTCCTCTGCGCGCTCGCAATCTTCGTTGTCGCGTATGGAGAACAGATTGTGATTGGTCAGGTAAGCGAGCGACGGCGTTGGAATCCACGACTGGTTCCTGCGGGGACCGAATACATTGGCGACCAAATTTGCGCCGAGTGCCACAAGAAAGCATCCGCGGCATTTGCGCAAACTGGTATGGCGCTGGGTATGGAAGCGGTCCACAATTCAAAGGTGTTGACTGAGAATCCAAAACTAACATTGCAACTCGGTCCTTACTCTTATGAAATCAAGCGTGACGGCAAGCAAAGTTTCTACTCAGTCACGGACGGTAAGAATATCATCTCAGTACCCATCTATTACGCGGTAGGTCAGGGAAGAATGGGGCAAACGTACGTGCTCGAGCATGAAGGAAAGTTCTACGAAAGTAGGATGAGCTTTTACAATGAAACGAAAGGTCTCGATTTCACGATCGGTTCACCTCGTGGGGTGCCCGCGTCTTTGGATGAAGCGTTTGGCCGTGAGCTTAGTAACAATGAACTACTGAGTTGTTTCGCCTGCCATTCCAATGGCGCTACGGTCGGGCAAAAGCTGCAGCTTGAAAAGCTAACCCATGGTGTTCGTTGTGAGAGTTGTCATGGCCCTGGGGGCGCACACGTCGCGGCAGTTAAGACAGGCGAGCCTGGCTACAAGTCAGTATTCAATCCGGGGCGTTTGAGTGGTGATGAACAAACTCAGCAATTTTGCGCGGTTTGCCATCGTGGCAGTAGTGAGTTTTCATTCTTGCAAAAGGTGGGCGTTAACAACGTAAGATTTCAGCCTTATCGCATCTTCCAAAGTAAGTGCTATTCAGACGATCGAAATATTCGCTGCACGGCTTGTCATAATCCTCATGAGCCTTTGCGTGAGGACGCCGCCTACTACGACGCAAAATGTTTGGCTTGTCACGCTCTAAAGGGACAGCCGGTCGCTCAAGGAAGCCAGCCAAGTTGTCCCGTCGCTACCAAAGACTGCACGTCTTGCCACATGCCCAAAGTGGACATACCGGCAGCACACTTCAAATTCACTGATCACTACATTCGAATAGTTAAGCCTGGTGAAAAGTATCCTAACTGATGGAGCACGATGCGATCCTTTCTGCTAATCGGACTACTGCTAATTACTGTTGCCCTTGTTGAAGCCCCTGGCTCATCAGCAGTCTCAGAAGCAAGACAGAACCCCACGACTGCAGCAAGTGCGAAGCCTGTTTTCATTTCGGTGCCTCCCTCGGACTCCAAGATCACGTGGGTGCACGATAATGGACAGTCGGAATTGCGACAACTACCAGAAACGTGCGGGGGCGGTGGGCTTTTTTTTGATTTTGATAACGATGGTTGGATGGATATTTATCTCGTCAACAGTGGACCATCAGATTTCTTTAGCCCCAAGACACCGATCAAAAACGCTCTCTATCGAAATAATCATGACGGAACGTTTATTGACGTAACTGACAAAGCGGGTGTCGGTTGCGGCAAGATGGGCTGCTTCGGAATGGGCGCAGCCGCAGGCGATTACGATGGTGATGGATGGCAGGATTTATATGTCACAAACTATGGCCGCAACGTCCTATATCATAACAATGGCAACGGTACTTTTACCGACGTGACTGATACCGCAGGTGTCGCCGCACCAAACTGGTCCACGTCTGCGGTTTGGTTCGATTACGACGGTGACGGCAAACTCGATCTGTTTGTCTCCAGTTTTGTGCAGTACAGCGGCACCGGCACAGTTTTCTGTGGCGATAATCGAATCGGCAGACGCTATTACTGCGTGCCCCGAGTCTTCAAGCCTCGTTCCAGTTACTTATTCCATAATGACGGCGCTGGAAAATTCACTAATGTAAGTCAAGCGTCTGGTATTAATGGCTCCCCAGGTAAATCGTTTGGTGTGGTGGCCACTGATGTTAACAACGATGGCTTGACGGACCTGTTTGTGTCAAACGACACGATGCCCAACTTCCTTTTTATTAACAAAGGTAAAGGGAAGTTTGAGGAGGCTGGTCTATTGTCTGGAGTTGCGTACAGCGACTCGGGGGCGCCGCGCTCGGGTATGGGGGTTGATGCAACTGATTACGACGCTGATGGTTGGCAAGATCTATTTGTCGCAAATATCGATCAGGAGTTGTTCAGTCTTTACCAGAATCAAAAGGACCTTACGTTTATTGATAAACCAGGTGAAATCGGACAGGCGACGCGTTTACTCAGCGGTTGGGGTCTGAAGTTTTTCGACTACGATAACGATGGAGATCCTGATCTAATTCTTTCGAATGGTCATCCGGATGACATGATTGGAGTTCAATCGTTAAAGGTGAAGTACAAGGAACCGTTGTTGATGTTTGAGAATGTCAACGGCAAGTACAAAAACGTCAGCAGTACATCTGGCGAAGTGTTCAAAGGTGAATGGGCCTCGCGCGGATTATCCGTGGGTGATTACGACAACGACGGAGACCTCGATGTGTTGGTTATTAACAATGGTGAGGCTCCGCTCTTACTCCGAAATGAGGGTGGCAATCGAAATAACTGGCTTGGACTCCAGCTCATCTCTACAAAAAGCAATCCCGAATCAGTGGGCGCAATGATTACCTGGGAAGCAGGCGGTGTTAAGCGCTCACGCTTGAAGACTGCCGGCGGCAGTTATTTGTCTTCACATGATCCGCGCGAAATACTTGGGATCGGTCAGGCTGCTAAAATCGATAGCGTTCAGATCAAGTGGCCAAGTGGTCAGATCGACAAGCTCACTAACCTTCCTGTCAATAAGTATGTAAAGGTGACCGAAGGACAAGGCTGGGCGAATATCGATAAAAAGTAAGCACTTCTCTGTGTTCTCTGTGCCTTTGTGTCTCGGTGTTGACAATTGCCCTTCGGTTTCCAGGCCCCTTTTCTTAACACAGAGACACAAAGGCACAAAGACACAGAGGGAATCAAACACTCATGAGGCTCAGGCTTACCTGCAGAGTTTTGCTCGTTGTCGCGGGCTTCCTTCTGGCGACATCTGGCGCTTTCACTGCTCGTCACATAACCGCCAAAGACTCAAGCCAGTATCCTTTTCAAAATCCCGATCTACCAACTGAGCAACGGATCGATAACTTACTTTCGTTGATGACCATCGACGAGAAGATTGCATGCCTTGGCACAAACCCCAGTGTGCCGCGTCTGGGTATCAAGGCAAGCGGCCACGTCGAGGGAATTCACGGTCTCGCGCAAGGTGGACCAGCAAAATGGGGACGCCCGAACACGATCCCGACAACTACATTTCCACAAGGTATTGGCCTCGGGGAAACTTGGGACCCCGAGCTGTTGCGTAGAGTTGCTGAAGTTGAAAGTTACGAGGCCCGCTACATATTTCAAAGTCTAAAATATCACCAGGGTGGAATAGTTATTCGCTCTCCTAACGCTGATCTTGGACGAGATCCGCGTTGGGGGCGTACAGAAGAGTGTTACGGCGAAGATGCCTACTTCAACGGCACAATGGTGGTCGCTTTTGTAAAAGGATTACAGGGAACTAACGCAAAATACTGGCGGTCCGCCGCGTTGATGAAACACTTTCTCGCCAACAGCAATGAAAACGATCGCGACAAAACTTCCTCAAATTTTGATGAGCGACTTTTTCACGAATACTATTCGGTACCTTTTCGCATGGGAGTAATCGAAGGCGGTTCACGAGCGTACATGGCTGCCTACAATTCGATGAACGATGTTCCTATGACTGTTCATCCGGTAATGGAAAACATTACCCGTAAAGAATGGGGGCAGGATGGAATCATTTGCACTGATGCCGGCGCTATGACTAATCTGGTCCGCTCAAACAAATATTCGCCTGACCTTGAACACGCTGCGGCTTCATCGATCAAAGCCGGAATCGGACAGTTTCTTGACAACTATAAGGACGCAACCCGAGGAGCATTGCAGAAAGGCTTAGTGACTGAAGCGGATATCGATCGTTCCCTGAGAGGCGTGTTCCGGGTAATGATCAGACTTGGACTACTTGACCCTCCTCAGTTAGTTCCGTATTCCTCAATAGGCTCCGAGCCGCCGGATCCGTGGCTCACCGAAAAGCACAAATCGATTGCCCGACTGGCCACACAGAAGTCGATCGTCCTGCTAAAGAATTCTCCTTCATTGCTACCGCTCAACAAGGGAACAACGAAATCAATTGCTGTAATAGGTCCACGTGCGAACACGGTCTACCTTGATTGGTATAGCGGAACACCACCGTATACGGTTTCACCGCTTGAAGGAATTAAGAACGCTGTTGGCCAAAAGACCCAGATCAGCTTTGTCGAAGGCAATGATAAAGGTGAGGCAGTCAAGATTGCGCGCGAGTCAGATGTCGCAATTGTTTGCGTTGGTAATCACCCTAATGGAAATAACGATACTCACTGGGCAAAGGTGTCAGTGCCAAGCGAGGGAAGAGAGGCTGTTGATCGGGAATCGATCACGCTTGAGCAGGAAGACCTGGTGAAAGCCGTCTACCAGGCTAATCCAAAGACTATCGTAGTTTTAATTTCGAGTTTTCCTTACGCAATTAACTGGAGCCAGGAGAAAGTATCCGGAATTCTTCATGTGACGCAAAACAGCCAGGAGTTAGGAAGCGCCCTCGCTGATGTTTTGTTTGGTGACTACAATCCGGGCGGCCGTCTTGTGCAAACCTGGCCCAGATCGCTCGACCAATTGCCACCGATGATGGATTACGACATTCGGAATGGTCGGACCTACATGTACTTCAAAGGCGATCCGCTTTATCCGTTTGGTTACGGGCTCAGCTATACATCATTCAAGTATTCACGTCTGAAACTTAGTTCCTCCTCATTGAAGTCAGACGGCATTGTTAACATTAGCTTAGACGTGAAAAACACGGGTACGCGTGAAGGCGAAGAAGTGGTACAGCTTTACGTGAAACACCTTAATTCAAAAGTTGCGAGACCTTTGAAAGAGTTAAAGTCGTTCAAGCGAGTCTCGATCAAGCCTGGAGAGACTCAGCGGGTTATATTGCCATTAAGAGCAGACCAACTCGCGTACTGGGACATCAAGGCACGCCGATTTGTGGTAGAACCGGGAAATATCGAACTCCTTGTCGGTTCGTCGTCAGCAGATCTTAGATTGAAAAGTAAATTAGCTGTTGGCAAGTAAAAATCAATCTCTGTGCCTCTGGGTCTTTGTGTCTCTGTGTTGAAGTCGAGCGCTAATAGATCACGAGTCTCATTTTCAACACAGAGACACAAAGACACAAAGACACAAAGAGACAGTTGAAAGGAAAACACCTTGTCTCGAACCGCGCTACTCTTGGCCATCATTTTGTTTTCAACCTTTGAACTGGTGGCTAATCCTCGCCCAGGACAAACCGTCAGCTTCAATCAAAACTGGCGCTTCCATCTCGGTGATGTGAGTGACGCACAAAGAGTTGATTTAAACGACTCGGCATGGCGTGAACTGAATCTGCCTCACGACTGGAGTGTGGAATTACCATTTGATGAAAAGAGTCCCGCCGGTACGGGTGGCGGCGCACTCAATGGTGGTCTCGGTTGGTATCGGAAGACATTCACCATTCCGCTCAACGCGAAAGGACAATCGATCTTCATTGAGTTCGATGGAATTTATCGAAACAGTGAAGTCTGGATTAACGGTCACTACCTGGGAAAGAGACCATACGGTTACAGTTCGTTCCAGTACGAGTTGACTCCGCATCTCAATTTCGGCGGCCAGAAGAATGTAATTGCCGTTAAGGTTGATAACTCACAGCAGCCGAATTCCCGCTGGTATTCAGGCTCGGGGATTTATCGAAATGTTTGGTTGACGACTACGAATCCCGTTCGAGTCGATCATTGGGGTACGTACATCACGACGCCTGAAGTGACTGAGCAATCGGCCAAAATCAAGATCGAAACAACAATCAAGAACGACGAACAAAACAAAGCATCAGTCACCCTAACGACCTTTCTTTACGATGCGAGCAACAAGGAGGTTACTCGTGAATCTACAACCGTCGGGATTGAACGAGGTGCTGTAGCGGTCGTCCCCCAGGAGTTGACCATTCAGCGGCCGAGACTCTGGTCTGTCGATCAGCCGTACTTATACAAAGCGGTATCGCAAGTAGCAGTCAACGGACACCCGATTGACGGTGTCTTGTCGGATCGTTACGAGACTGATTTCGGGATTCGATACTTTAACTTTGATATAAGGCGTGGCTTCTTCTTAAACGGCAAGCCTCTGAAGATTCTCGGTGTGTGTAATCACCACGATCTTGGCTCGCTCGGTGCGGCGGTGAACAGGCGTGCATTAGAACGTCAACTCGAAATGTTAAAAGCCATGGGGGTCAACAGCCTCCGGACATCTCATAATCCCCCTGCACCTGAACTGTTGGAGTTAGCAGACAAGATGGGTTTCATTGTGATGGATGAAGCGTTTGATATTTGGAAGAAAGAGAAGACGAAGTTTGACTATCACCTCGATTGGGATGAATGGCACAAACGCGACCTTGAAGACATGGTGTTGCGCGATCGCAATCATCCGAGCGTGATTATCTGGAGCATTGGTAATGAAGTGGCAGAACAATGGGGCAGTAATCCGGAAGCGGGTATCATCAGCAAAGAACTGGTGGGTATCGTAAAGAATCTTGATCGAACGAGACCGATTACGTCCGCCTGTAACTTTGTTTCAACGGACAATACTTTGTTAACCGCAGGTAATCTCGACCTCGTCGGAACTAACTACGCACATGGAAACATGCATAAGTTTCCCGAGATGTTTCCTAACCGCCCACTGATACTGACTGAGACCACGTCTGCGCTCGCCACCCGGGGCAGTTACGATATGCCTTCAGATCAAATTCGTCGCTGGCCACAAAAGTGGGACGAGCCATTGCGCGATGGTAACAAAGACTTTTCGTGCTCGGCGTACGACAACTGTAGTGCACCGTGGGGTTCAACTCATGAGGAAACGTGGAAAATAGTTAAGAAGTACGACTTTCTCTCCGGCATGTATATTTGGACTGGCTGGGACTACATTGGAGAGCCAACGCCTTATCCCTGGCCGGCAATCAGTTCATATTTTGGCATCATCGATCTCGCTGGTTTTCCCAAAGACGTCTACTACATGTACCAGAGTGAGTGGACCACGAAACCAGTGCTTCACGTCTATCCACACTGGAATTGGAAACCAAGTGACTCGATCGACGTTTGGGCTTACTTCAACGCTGATGAGGTTGAGCTGTTTTTGAACGGAAAGTCATTAGGAACTAAGAAGAAATCGGGCGACGAACTGCACGTTTCATGGCGGGTCCCCTTTGAGCCGGGTGTTCTGAAAGCTGTTTCTCGAAGGCAGGGGAAAGTTGAGCTCACGAAGGAGATACGAACTGCCGGGGAGGCTACCCGGGTTGTGCTGGTTCCAGATCGGAAAACTATTAGCGCTGACGGAACTGATTTGTCGTTTGTCTCCCTGAAAGTTGTCGATCGAAATGGAACCGTTTTGCCGCACGCAGATAATTTGATCAACTTCACCATCACTGGCCCTGGTTTTGTAGCCGGCGTGGATAGTGGTAACCAGATTAGTCATGAGTCGTTTAAGGCAAGTAAGAGAAAAGCGTTTCATGGTTTGGCGATGGCGATTGTGCAATCAAAAGGTCAAAGAGGACAGATTGTGCTAAAAGCCACCGCAGATGGGTTGGCGCCGGCATCAGTAGTTATCAACGCGCGTTGAAAGATTTCTCTCTGTGCCTCTGTGTCTCTGTGCCTTTGTGTTAAGTCGGGGTTCTTAATTTGTTAGGCTTGCATTAACACAAAGACACAGAGACACAGAGGCACAGAGAGACTCCACATGAGGATCTTAAAATGTTCCTGAAATTGAAGCCCTGTTTCACTTACCTCCTACTAGCTGTCTTTCTTTGTAACTCCCTGAACTTTGTCTTAGCTGGAAGTGCTGAAGGTCTCTCTGTTACGACTCTGCGCACCGAATACAAAGACAACCCGATCGGCATAGACGTTTTGAAACCACGACTGAGTTGGCAGCTGCATTCAGATCATCGAAACGTTACACAAAAGGCTTACCAGATAACCGTGGCGCTAAGTGAATCTGACTTAATCGCAGGTCGCAAACTAATTTGGGACTCAAAAAAGATCGACTCGGACGAGTCAGTCAATCGTATGTATGAAGGGCCAGCGTTGAAATCAAATCAACGTTACTTTTGGAGGGTCAGGGTCTGGGATGAGGCAGGCGCGGAGTCAGCGTGGAGCAATCCATCATATTTTGAAATGGGGTTATTGAGCCCTAACGATTGGCAGGCGAAGTGGATTGAATCTGGCCTGGTAGAAGATCCAAGCAAGTCACAGCCCTCTCCATATTTACGGGGAATGTTCAAATTGGCAGGAGCAATCCGATCCGCGCGCGCCTACGTCACAAGCCATGGTTTATACGAGTTGCATGTCAACGGCAAGCGTGTTGGAGACCAGTTCTTCACACCGGGTTGGACCAGCTACAACAAACGACTTCAGTATCAAACTTATGATGTTACTTCTCTACTACAAAAAGGAGACAACGTAGCCGGTGTCATCCTTGGTGACGGTTGGTATCGAGGCAACATCGGATTCAGCGGCAATCGTCGAAATTTCTACGGCGATCATCTTGGCTTACTGATGCAGATCCAGGTCCAGTATGAAAATGGCCAAGTGGAGACTTTCGGAACAAATCAAAATTGGAAAGGGTCGACCGGTCCAATACGGATGTCCGAAATCTACCACGGCGAAACTTACGACGCGCGTTTAGAGAAATCCGGATGGGACACAACGGCCTTTGACGACAGCGGCTGGTCGGTCGTTAAAGTGGCAAATTATTCGAACTCGAACCTGATCGCCCCGCAGGGCCCCTCAGTCCGCAAGCATGAAGAGTTAACTCCAATTGCGATCATTCGCACCCCTGCTGGTGACACCGTGGCTGACATGGGCCAAAACATGGTCGGTTGGGTCCGGCTAAAAACACAGGGACCAGCTGGAACTACAGTTACTTTGCGTCACGCGGAAGTGCTCGACAAAGAGGGAAACTTTTATGTCGAAAATCTGCGCGCTGCTAAACAAACGATTCAATACACACTGAAGGGCAGTGGCGTTGAAACTTTTGAGCCGCACTTTACTTTTCAGGGCTTCCGTTACGTCGCCATCGCAGGCTATCCGGGAGAACTGACGCCGCAAAGTTTGACCGGGGTTGTTATCCACTCTGATATGGCACCAGCAAGTGAGTTCGAAACGTCAAGCTCGCTCATCAATAAGCTTCAACACAACATCATCTGGGGACAGAAGGGAAACTTTCTTGATGTTCCTACTGACTGTCCGCAGCGCGATGAGCGTATGGGATGGACTGGAGACGCGCAGGTCTTCGCAAGGACCGCGGCTTTTAACATGGATGTTGCCGCTTTCTATACAAAGTGGTTGCGTGATGTAGAGGCTGATCAAATCGAAAGCGGAAGTGTGCCCTATGTAATTCCCGACGTTCTTTCGAGTAAGGAACGGCCGGCCGGTGGTGCAGCGGGTTGGGCCGACGTCGCGGTAATTATTCCGTGGACGATGTATCTAGTTTATGGCGATAAGCGAGTACTAGAAGTTCAATACAACAGCATGGCCAGATGGATTGAGTACATGCGTAAACGCGCCGGAGACGACTACATTTGGGACGGCGACTATCACTTTGGCGACTGGCTCGCGTTTGCAACAACGCGTCCGGATTATCCCGGTGCAACAACCGGTAAAGATCTGATTGCGACCGCATTCTTTGCGCATTCGTCGGATTTGATGCAACGAATAGCGCTCTTACTTGGAAAACAAGAAGACGCAGTTCGTTACGGCGAGCTATTTGACAAGATCCGCAAAGCGTTTCAACGAGAGTTTGTTACTGAGGCTGGGAGAGTTGGCGAAGGAACTCAAACTGCTTATGTGCTGGCGCTTGAGTTTGAACTATTGCCTAAAGAATTACTCCCAATCGCGGCAAAACGACTTGCGCAAGATGTTCGTGAAAGAAAACATCTGACAACCGGTTTCCTGGGAACCCCTTATCTTTGTCACGTACTGAGTCGATATGGGTATCTCGATGAGGCTTACATGTTACTCAATCGAGAGGATTATCCGTCGTGGCTTTATCCAGTGAAGCAGGGTGCCACAACGATCTGGGAACGCTGGGATGGTCAGAAACCGGATGGCTCGTTTCAGGATCGTGGGATGAATTCATTCAACCATTATGCCTATGGTGCCGTCGGTGATTGGATGTATGAAGTGATGGTTGGTATTGATATCGATCCATCAGTGCCAGGTTACAAACATATCTTGATTCAGCCACAGCCGGGAGGCGGTTTCACCCGTGCGAGGGCTAGCCACGCTTCGCTCTACGGGAAAGTTGCATCCGATTGGCAATTGAGAGATGGACAGTTCACGCTCACCATCGAAATTCCGGCTAACACTAAAGCGACTGTCCGCTTACCAAAAGCTGTTTTAGAAAAAGTAACCGAGGGTGGGAGAGCGATCACGGGAGCACGGCAGGATGAAAAGGCGGTCGTTGTTGAAGTTGGGTCTGGCCGTTATGTTTTTGCTTATCCGTGGCCTTAACCCCTCCTTGGAGTGGGGGGGGGGGGGCCCCCCTTGTGACCGCGCTCAGCGGGAAAAATGTGTAAATAAATTGCAGTTATAATAGATATGTATTTAAGTTTAATAACAAGATA
>JBKPQV010000710.1:0-5099 GCA_046734235.1 Acidobacteriota bacterium | reverse complement strand
GGCGAACGGGCACGCGGGGACGCGTGCGCTCCCAGGACCAGGGGCAGTGTTTACAATTGGCGGGTTACTAAAGGCATGAGCTGACCATGGATCTAAAACGATAGCCTCTTACCCAATCGTCTTACCTAGTTACGCGCGAAGCGAACGCCTAGCTTCCACACTCCCTCGATGTCTCTCGTCGTTCTAATATCCACCGTTGGGTCGCCCTTGACTAGCACCAGATCCGCGCGTGTTCCAACTGCAATACGTCCACGATCATGGAAGCCAAAGATGCGTGCTGTTTCCGAGGTTGCCGCCGCTAATGCTTCGCGTGGCGTTAGACCTGAACGTACAAGCAACTCCAACTCGTGATGAAGGCTGAGACCATGGGCCAATCCCGGTGCTGGCGAATCTGTGCCTGCGAGAATTGACACGCCAGCGCGTCGAAGAGCCGAGACCGCGGCCGTAGCATTAGAGAATTTCAGATTCGCACCAAAACCTGCAGGGAATCTCCTCTCAAGCGAGCCTCTCATCGACGTAGTAATGAATGGGGTTAGGTTAGGCTGTTCATGCCACCAGGGTTTCGAGGAGGTGTCGGTTAGTTGTTCCAAGACGCTAAGCGTTGGAATGACGAAGGCTTTGTGCTCCGCGACAAATTCGGCGAACCCTGGTTCAGGCGCCGATTCGGCAAAAACGTGCGCCAGTCCATCAGCTCCAGCAGCAACAGCTTCACGAGCGTCGCGCTGCGTTGTGGCATGGACCACCACGAGCCTGTTGCGCCTGTGAGCTGCGGCGATCACATCTTCGAGTTGCTGTTTTGTCAGCGTAGGGTATTTATGCTCGTAAATGATCTTGATGTAGTCGCCACCCTCAGCAATACGCGCGTCGACGAATGTTTGGGCATCATCATTTGGGCCAAGAGTTGGAACTGCTGGTCCGCCCATTTGCGTCGGGTGACCGCCCGGAACGGTGATGCCTGTTCCAGCGGTGCGCAAATCCGCAAGGTCTGTGATCCCTGAGCTTGTGATCCTGTTCCTTAATGCGAAGCTTGCGTCGGAGCCCCACATTTCCAGCTCCGTGGTAACTCCGAAAACCATTGCATCGCGGAGGAACTTTTCTCCTTGTGCAATACCAAGATGCACGTGTGCGTCGATGAAACCTGGCAAGAGAGTCTTGCCCTTGCCGTCGATTATCTCAGCCGATGAAGGAAGCGCAGTATCTGGTCCAATGGCGCGAATCATGCCGTCTTTAACGACGACGTTTGTATTTCGAATCAGCCTTGAACCATCAAAAATGTTGACGTTGCGAAAGACGAGTGGTTTGTCATTTTGTTGCGCAGCGATAGGCGGTAACGCACAAAGCGTAAGGGTAAAAACGAGAGCGGCTAATAACAATTTAATTGGAATCTTTGAGTCACACATTCAAAATTGTCCGATATTCTTAGAGCCTCTTCCAAAAGTCTTTGCCGCGGAGCGGCCTAAGCATAAAGCCCAGGGTGGAGCGCAGCGGAACCTGGGTAGGAGTAGCTATTATGAGCGTCCTGAAAGGACGCGAGCCGGCGCCGGTTTCCAAATCCTAACCACGGTATTGATCAATTAGAAGGGTTTACTGCTGCAACTGAGCGTGTATTAATTTGCTCGCGTCCTTTCAGGACGCATACACGACTGCCCTTCTACCCAGGGTTTCGCTTCGCTTCACCCTGGGCTCTATGCTTAGGCCGCTCCGCGGCAAAAACTTTTGCAAGAGCTTCCTTAGCTTGTCGTACAGTTGTTAAGGCGACCGAATCTCAACCAGGTCCTCCGGATTCTAACCTACGACAAGACAGACGCATATTAGACGTTTCTGACGCAGAGTAGTAGCGAATAGAACAAAGACCCGACGCTATCGCGTTACGGTACCGACTGTTTATCCCGTTGTTTACATTTCCGTCTGCCCTATGTAGAATGCTGGCTAAGTAGAATACTAGTCTAAAAAAAAGATTCGAGGAGTGGCGATGGGAAAAGGATCATTGTCTTACGCGGCGACCGTCATCCTTCAGGCGATTAGCAGCGGTTATCTCTATGGCTTCGACATCATCGATATCACTGGTCTACCAGGAGGAACGGTCTACCCTGCCCTCCGACGCCTCGAAGAATCCGGTTATCTGACCTCCAAATGGGAAAAGCCGAATATTGCACAGGCTGAGCCACGCCCCCAACGCAAGTACTACGAGCTTACGCGACCCGGCCGCGAGATTTTGGCTGAAGCCGTGAAGCGTTATCGATTGTTGGACCGAACCCCGCCACGCAAACAACGTCAGCCGAAACCGTCACGTGCATAAGGTGAAGAAGTGTTTTCGATCTTCAACTGGAGGCGACTCCTCTCCAAACCACACCTCTACTTAATTGCGCTGATTGGGATCATTGTCCCGCTCAGGTTGCGCGCCGACTGGCGTCAGGAATGGGAAGCTGAGTTGCAGCATCGTGAACTGCTGCTCGCTACGTGGGACAGGCTCGATTTCCGCAACAAACTTGAACTGATGCGCCGCAGCACGAGCGCATTCTGGGACGCTTTATGGATACAGCGTCAACGTTGGGAGGACGAAATGTTTCAAGACTTACGTTATGGCATCCGAATGTTGCTGAAACGACCCGGCTTTACGTTGACGGCCATCTTCACACTCAGTTTGGGAGTTGGCGCGAGCACAGCAATCTTCAGTGCAGTGAATCCCATCCTGTTTGAATCGCTGCCTTATCCGGAAGCGCGCCAAATGATGATGCTGTGGGACCACGGTCCCGATGGCACACGCCAAGAGGTAACTTTCGGCACTTATCGAGAGATCGTGCAGCGTAGCCATTCTTTCGAGTCACTGACAGTGATGCGGCCCTGGCAGCCGACCCTTACCGGACAGGTCGAGCCGGAGCGACTTGAAGGGCAGCGCGTGACGGCGAGTTATTTTCAAGTTTTGCGCGTTAGACCGACGTTGGGACGAGGCTTCGATTCTTCTGAAGATCGGCCGAATGGTTCCAAGGTTGCGATTCTTAGCGACGAGTTGTGGCATCGGCGGTTCGGCGCTGACCCGGGAATTATCGGACGCATGATCTCATTCGACGACGACAATTATACCGTCGTCGGTGTGATGCCAAACTCATTTGAAAATGTCCTTGCCCCTTCAGCGGACGTCTGGACACTATTGCAGTACGACCCAACACTTCCCACCTTCGAGAGCCGTGAGTGGGGTCATCACCTGCGCATGATTGGACGTCTGCGACCAGGTATCGGAAGGGATGAAGTCAGTCGAGATCTCGACACAATCGCGCGCGCGCAAACACCTGAATTTCCCAGGCCTACCTGGTCCGCCCTCAAAAATGGGCTAATTGTCAGTTCCCTGCAGGACGAGATCACCCGCGACATCAAACCGGCGCTGTTAGCTATTTTCTTCGCTGTTCTGCTCGTATTAGCGATTGCATGTGTAAACGTGACAAATCTGCTGCTTGCGCGTGGGGCACAACGACGTGGTGAATTCGCGATTCGCAACGCACTCGGCGCGAGACGACTGCGAATGGTCCGTCAACTCGTTACGGAGAGCCTGCTTTTGACATTTCTCGGAGGCGCTCTTGGGATGCTGGTGGCAGAATACGGCGTGCGCGCCCTCATTGCGCTGAGTCCGCCAGGGCTACCTCGAGTAAGTGCTATCGGAGTGGATGCTACCGCGTTTGTTTTTGCAATAGTTGTCACCACGCTGATAGGTATTGTGGTCGGTTTGATTCCAGCGCTTCACGCGTATCGGGCTGACCTCGTCGGCAGTCTACAGCTGAACTCACGCAATAACATCGGTGGTCATCAATTGACCCGAAAAGCACTCGTTGTTGCAGAAGTCGCACTCGCCCTGGTGCTGTTGGTGAGTGCGGGACTACTCATGATCAGCCTGCAGAGACTGTTCGCGATCCCTGCCGGGTTCAATGCCTCGAACCTGCTGACCCTTCGAGTGCAAACGTCCAGGCGCTTCGACATACAGGCCACTCAACGGTTCTTCACACAGTCTTTAAACGCCGTTCGGCAAGTACCGGGAGTTACCGCAGCCGAGTTGACGAGCCAGTTGCCGTTGAGCGGCGATTTGGACCAGTACGGTGTCCACTTTGAAAACGACGATCCCAAAGTAAGTTACTCTTCGTTTCGGTATGCTGTCAGTCCGGACTACCTCGCGATGATGGAGATCCCGCTGCTACGGGGCCGGCGTCTCGATAGTCACGACGTGGCAGAAGCGCCGTTGGCAACGGTGATTAGTCAGTCGCTTGCAAAAGTCAGGTTCGGTGATCAAGACGCGATTGGGCAACGTGTCAGGCTTGGGCCCTCGGATGGACCATGGCATACCATTGTGGGCGTTGTCGGCGATGTGAAGCAGACGTCTTTAGCAGCCAGCGACTTACATGCGTTTTACACAACTCCTGAGCAGTGGCGCTCCGGTGACAACACGATGTCGCTAGTGATACGCACAAGTGGCAACACAGCTAATCTCACGCCTGCAATCAGAAAAGCCATCTGGTCAGTAGACAAAGATCAGCCGATTGTACAAGTGGCCATGATGGACGATTTGCTGGCGGCATCTGAAGCTGAGCGACGTTTTGCCCTGATCCTTTTCGAAACATTCGGACTCGTAGCACTCGCGCTCGCAGCTGCGGGTATTTATGGAGTGGTCTCCTACACTGTCACTGAACGCACTCGCGAGATTGGCGTTCGTTTGGCGTTGGGCGCTGAGCGACGTAGTGTGCTCAGCTTGATTTTGCGGCAAGGTCTCAAACTGACGATCAGCGGTATTGGTTTGGGGTTGTTGATGGCCTGGGGCGTTACACGTTTGCTGACTAACCTGCTATACGGCGTCAGCGCCACGGATCCTTCGATCTTCGGCGGTGTAGCCCTCTTGTTGATTGTCGTTGCGTTGCTCGCGTGTTACTGGCCTGCACGTCGAGCAACGAGAATTGATCCTTTGGTAGCACTACGCCACGAATAGACTGACTCCAGGAAGTCGGTACCGTCACGCGGTAGCGTCGGGTCGCCTCGATTCCGTAGGTCCCAACTTCATAGCGGACCCGACGCTTACCGCGTGACGGTACCGACTTCTACGTCCCAAGAGCTACTCT
>JBKPQV010000709.1:0-3421 GCA_046734235.1 Acidobacteriota bacterium | reverse complement strand
AAGTTCGAGATGGACCCGATGGCCTAACATGTGTTCAATATCTTGTCGTGCCCGAATACCGATCTCTTTTAGTTGCGTTGCTCCTTTGCCGATCACTATCTTCTTTTGCGATGTTCTCTCGACAACGATAACGCAGAATATGCGTGCAAAGTCCTCGCGAATTTCTTCGTACTTTTCGGTTACCACTGCCGTGACGTAAGGAATTTCGTCCCCTGTAGTCTGCAATAGTTTTTCTCGAACTATCTCTGCTACCAGAACGCGTACCGACTGATCCGTTAGTTCGTCTTCGGAAAAAATCGCTTCACCTTCAGGCAGATGGCGCAAGCAGCTTTGGAGGAAAACATCGGTCAGCTCATCGTTTAGAGCTGAAATTGGAATGATCTCACGCCATTCGTATTCGTTTGCATACCATTCCATCAGTGGTAGTAACGCTGTCTTTTCTTCAAGCTTATCGATCTTGTTGAGTAGAAGTAGTGAAGGTTTCTCAGCACGCTTGAATAGATCTAGTACAAACCTATCACCCTGTCCGGTCGCCGCAGATGCATCTCGGATGAGACAAACCAGATCAACTCCAAGCAGGGCGTCCTGAACCGTTGACATCATTCGACGGTTAAGCTCGTATCCCGGTTGGTGGATGCCCGGAGTATCGACGACTACTACCTGACCCTCAGGTTTAGTTATTACTCCCTGAATCTTGAATCTGGTCGTTTGAGGTTTGTCTGAGACAGCCGCAATTTTTTGACCTACAAGGCGATTGAGAAGTGTTGATTTGCCGGCGTTTGGGCGGCCAATAAGAGCGACGAAACCGCTGTGATAGACGTTGGACATTTTTATGGAGGTGACCACTGTGGCCACCTCTCCGTTTTGGCAGTGTTGCCTTTATCTTGCTGCGAATATCTGCACGAGATTGATCAGCATCTCGGTTGTTTTTTCCAAACCACGACGCGAATTGAATTCCAACTTGCCATGGAAGTTTTGGCCACCGGTAAACAAGTTTGGTGTTGGCAGACCGTTGAAAGTGAGTCGCGCGCCATCCGTCCCACCCCTAATCGGTTTGATATAGGGTTGGAGACCTGCTCTCTTCGAAGCTTCGATAGCATTATCCGTTAGTTCTGGAAAGTCTTTCAAAACTTCCTTCATGTTCTTGTAATTCTCTTTTACTTCAATCGTGACTTTTACATCAGGAAATTTCGCCTGCGTCTGCGTCACCATGTCGCGCAGCATCTTTTCCTTTGCCTCCAGTCCACTCAAGTCGAAGTCTCGCAAGAGAATCTTCAGCGACGACTGTTCGACTTCTAACGTACCCGCGTAAGGATGAACAAAACCTACTCGCTCTTCAGTTGTTTCCGGAAGAATGTTGTGAGGGAAGCGATCAAGATAGTCGGCAATCGCATAAAGCGCGTTAACCATTATTCCCTTCGCCGTTCCCGGGTGCGTATTTCTACCCTGGAAAGTTACGGTCGCAGTTTTCGCGCTCCAGGTCTCGTTGCTGATCTCACCGAGTGATTCACCATCAACGGTATAAGCTACATTCGCGCCAAAGTTCTTCACATCAAACTTCTCAATGCCACCCCCAACTTCCTCATCTGGAGTGAAAGCAATGGCCAGGTTCCCATGTTTAATCTGCGGGTTCTGCTTTAGCGTGTCGATCATTGTCATGATTTCAGCACAGCCGGCCTTGTCGTCTGATCCGAGCAGAGTGGTGCCGTCGGCAGTAATGATGTCGTCTCCGATCATTTGTTTAAGAATAGGATTCTTCGCTACTGAGATGACCTGGTTAGGATCTTTCGGGAGGACTATATCGCCACCTTGATAGTTTTTATGAATTATTGGCATCACATTGGCGCCCGATACTTCCGGAGAAGTGTCCATATGCGCGATCAAACCAACCGTGGGAACTTTAGAATTGTCTGGGAGATTGCCGGGAATCATTGCATAAACGATCCCAAACTCACTAACACGAACACCCTGGGCGCCAAGCGTAGTTAACTCTTTTGCCAAAAGGTTAGCGAGGTTAAGTTGTTTCCTCGTACTCGGCACAGTTGTTTGGTCTTCTGCTGACTGGGTGTCGATTTTTACGTAACGAAGGAAACGATCAATTACAGGTTCCGTCGGTGGTTTGAGTGGTGATTGTGCCTGCGCACCTACGATTACAGCCAGACACAATGCAACAGTGAGAACTGATTTCATTCTTAATACCTTTCCCTAAGATTGTGATTTGGGAGAATGCTAATGATCAACCAGATCGATGCGTAAATGCAAAGCCGGGCTGCCAGATGGTCCTAAGAATCCATCGAAAGATTGAGAAGGTCAGTACCACAGAGCCCCGAAGTTTGTGTTAGAACTCGTAAGAAAAACTTAACCACAAAGGCACGAAGACACTAAGACACAAATCTCGAATTGTTGGTTAGCCTCGTGGTTTGTGTCTTGGTGTCTTCGTGCCTTTGTGGTTAAGTCTCTTTCCTAACGAGTATTCACATTGGCGCGCCATTGATCACCGCGGGCGCAAATCGTATCAAGTGCCTGTTGTACCTCATCACGTTTCGCCTCCAGCGTTTGTTCATCTGCGTCTTCCGGGACATAAATAGGCGGCGCAATTTCAACCAAAGCTTTAGTAAACGGTACAGGAATCTGAAGTCGATCCCAGCTCTTGATGGTGAAATGCCTGTTAGCTGTTATGGTGAATACTACAACCGGGTTGCCCGTTTTCTTTGCCAGCAACACACAACCCATCTTAGCTACGTAACGGGGTCCCTTTGGTCCATCAATCGTGAAGGCAGTCGGACAACCAGCCCGCATGAGTCTCACCATTTCCATTAGAGCGCCAACCGCGCCACGAGTGCTTGAGCCTCGAGCAGCTCCGTAACCCAGGCGCTGAATAAATCGGGCTATGTATTCGCCATCAAAACTCCTCGAAGTCATCACTACGATACCGCGCTGGCGAAAGAAATATGTCCCAAGGAAAATGCGGTCATGCCAGAAAGTATGGATTGGTAACAACCCCTTCTCTTTGATCGCCGCAAAATGCTCTTCGCCTTTAACTTCCCAACGTATGGTGCGGCCGAGAATCGAGATTGAAAGAAAGAAGGCGAGATCAGCGAGCCGTATTAATAAACGTTCCCTCGCGCTGTAGTTTTTAAGGCTGGTAAATGTGTAAGCACGCTCGACGGAAGCTTTATCCATGGCTGCTGAGGTTGATGTATCCATCAAAGGAGTTTTCCGTACCCTGGAAAATTCTGTACTGTTCGATGCCTTCTCAGTCGTCGTTAATCAGACGCGAGTCTCAATAGATTGATGGTTCACCTGCGGGACGTGTCTTCCAACGCTTGTGAATCCAAAGCCACTGATCCGGATAGCTCCGAATCTTTTCTTCGGTGATCCGTGAGAGTTGGGCTGTGAGGTTGCGAACATCCTTTTCTTC
>JBKPQV010000708.1:0-4626 GCA_046734235.1 Acidobacteriota bacterium | reverse complement strand
GAATAAGCGGGCTACTAAAGGCATGAGGGATTTCTACTTACTGCCTACTGCCTACTGCCTACTGCTTTACTGCTTACTGCCTTCATCCCTGGTGTAGTAGCTGAGCAAACGAGATCGGCAAGCCGTCGGGATCGAGACCGACTGCCAACTTGATTCCCTCGCCCTCTCGCTGAGTTGGAGGCATGACGAAAATCATCCCTTTAGCCTTCAGTTCCTCGTAGGTCTTATCCACATCATCAACGTTGAAGCCAATCGAGCAGGCGCCGGCGGTTTTGGATTGATCACCAGTATCCTGGTATTGCTGCTTTACTCCGCCACCATGCAAAGCGAATGTTGTGGTGCCTGTAGCAAACTCAGTCCAATCAGGAGATTCGAATTTCAGTGGAATGCCTAACATCTCGCGATAAAACTCAATTGAGCGCTTCATGTCAGAAACAATCACCATCGTGTAATCAATCTGTCTAAACATATCGACTCCTTCTACTTCTTACGCGCCTTACTCTTCCCCATTGTCATTATCACATCGAATTCATCTTTTGTTAGGGGCATAACGGAGAGTTGCGACTGACGAATTAGAGGCAGTTGACTCAGGCGCTTATCGTAGCGAATCGCCGCAAGCTGGACGGGATTCGAGAGCGGTTTGACCGGTTTGATATCAACGGCCACCCACTGGTCGTCGTCTGCGGTCGGATCGCGATAGGCACTTCGGACTACCTCTGCTACACCTACTACTTCCTTTCCTTTGCCGGAGTGATAGAAAAGTACTCGATCTCCAACTTGCATCCCTTTGAGATTGTTGCGCGCCTGGTAGTTGCGCACGCCGGACCAATCAGTGTTGCCATCTTTTACGAAGTCGTCCCAGGAATAGGTTTCTGGTTCCTGTTTGACCATCCAGTAATTATTCTTTGTCACCTTTTTCATTTGCGCTTCTCAGAAGTGTCGGTTGTGAATGCCTGTTAGGCAGGCTTAGAATGACTCATCGATTCTGTTATCAAACTACGGGAGTGATTAAATGGTAAAAGAAGGAGCAACTGCACCTGCCTTCAAAACAACGGACGCCAACGGTGAAACGGTTAGCTTAAAAGATCTGCGTGGTCAAAAGGTTGTGCTTTACTTCTATCCCAAGGACGACACGCCAGGCTGCACCAAGGAGGCCTGTTCGTTTCGCGATGGGTTTTCCAAGTTCAAAAAGCGCGGCATAACAATTCTTGGAGTATCTCCGGACAGCGAGAAGTCCCACCAAAAATTCGCGACCAAGTACGAACTCCCGTTCACCCTCTTAGCCGACGCTGGTCACTCAATAGCTGACGCGTACGGCGTTTGGGGTGAGAAGAAGTTCATGGGACGAACTTACATGGGTATCCATCGAACAACTTTTCTGATCGATGAGAAGGGCAAGATAAAAAAAGTATTCGAAAAGGTAAAACCCGAAGATCATGCAGATGAGGTGCTTCAGGCTTTCTCAGACTAGCTTGCCGCTAGAACCACCAACCGATTTGCGGCTAGGCTGCCACCCAGCCGCCAATCTTTTCGGGCTCTCCTTCGGGATTCTTACCTGGCATTAATCCATGTAAACAGCTAAACGAACTGGGCACGTCACGCTTGCGTGCCGGCAGTTGCGGCGAGTCTTCCTGCATTACCGCATCGGCAGCATCATTCAGAAAGTACAGGCGGGTATTATCCTGAACCTGCGTTCTGATCTCCTTGGTCCAGAGCAAGAGGTTTGCAAGCGCGTCGCCAATTTCATCCTTACCTAGTTTCGTTTCCTGGGCGATCTCTTTTTGCGTTCGAGCACCACGACGAATCGCGTCGCGCACGCGTTCAACGGGGGAAAGCTTGCTGATCGATTTTGCCGTGTAGTGGGTGCTTGCAGAATTGTCTGAATGCGCCAACTCATTCAATTCAACTTGATGCGCAATGTATTTCTTACGCGCGGACTTATATTCCTTCAGTGCGCGACGACTCTCCGTGACTTTGTTTCGAATACAACTCTTACAATAGAGATTTCGGCCATCTTTTCGTGCACGGCAAACACCAAACTCTGATGTGGAAAGGTCTTTCGCGCAAATTGGGCAATGCTTCATGCCGGGGGGTAACTCTCTCTCTTCTCTCATCTCGCTCTCCGCTAGTCGATTTTGACTTAGGGCGATTTTCAAAAACACTCCGCCTCAGTCCGGTTCATAAGACGTTCCGGTCTGGAGACTTGTTTTTAGTGTTATTTTTTTGGCGAAGGAGCCCTAGTCGGGGGGCGATCGCCTAGATTGCCTTTACGCAACTTTGTAGTAGTTGCGCCCCACTACTTCTGCTGACGTTGATTAACGAAGAAGGCTTCCGGGCAATTGCGAGAAAAAAATATGAGAGCGAGTCAACCTTCCGACGAATCAAAAATCAGGTCGCTGACAAAACCTGCAATGGCAATCAAACTGTTCAGCGAGGGAATCGCATTATAGTGATCGACGATTTTTTTGCAACCCCTTTTTCGCTACTTTTGAACAAAGTATTCATGCAAAAGTTTTGCGATCAAATTGCTCCTCAACTTCCGACTTTTTATGATCGCAAACAACTCTCTTAGGTGAAGATACGTGATCACATCATGCACTTCTTGATGTGTGGATCTTTATTCAATTCGGACGTTGATCGCCAATCGACCTGCCGAATTGTTAAGAAAAACTAACGACGATCTCACAAGAAAAATTTGTTCGCCGTCTGTTGGCGCAAATACTGCTGATCTATTTTTTCGTGTACCACAACTAATAGAGCGATCATTTTGTGATCTTTATCGCCAAGAATTATTGGAACAAAAATAGAACGCGCTCACATCACATGGTCCAACAATTTGTTGCCGAGTAAGACTATTCAATTTGTTGTTGCAAAAGGGTTTTTATAGCTGCCGCTCAAGTGTGCAAAATGTTGTAAGTGTGAGCTTGTAACAACTTTGTAAAAAGCAAGGCGTGATTTCCACAAAGATTTCCTCAGATTCTGTGGAAAACTATCGGCGAGAAGTTTATTTCTTACGATCACGCAAACGAATGACGAACTTCAACCCCGACCAGACGTCGTTAACTGCACAAATCTTTACGTCTACTAAGCCACAGTTCAAACCAATTCTTTGCACGGTATTAAACACCAGGTCGGTCGGAATGCCCGAGCTCTTCTTAGGCCAAGCAATCCAAAGCATTCCGTTCGTTGAAAGTTTCTTTGCGAGGCTCGGAAACTGTTTTGTCAACTTAGTTTCCCGATCAACGAAACAAAGAACCAGATCCAGTGGAGCGGTTAATCTATTTACGACAGTTGTGTTCTCAGGTATCTCGCCTAGCTCATTCTGAAATCCAGACGGCGCGTTTACCAACGCAATGCGTTGATTCTCCTTGATCCCGAGTTTCTTTGGTAGCGGAGTTCCAGAATAACCTGCCATTTGTTCAGCTCCTGCGTGACCGAGGATTCTTAAGTCCTGTGCCTAGCTTGTTTTTTACTTCTCTAATCACCCTGGGTGCCAACCTCTCACGATGCTTAGCGACAAAACTAGCAACCGCATCAGCATCTTTCTTTGAAAGTTCGCGAAGTGACCATGAAAGAGCCTTCACCACCATGTCCTCTCGATCATCGATCATAAGGTTACAGATCTCTAAGGTTTGCTTTGTGTCTCCTTTTCCACCTCGCGCTGTGTTGTTCAACGGAATCGTGCTGACAACAGCGGCACGACGCCACCAAACGTTGTTGGAATGGGCCCATCCTCTTATTACTGAAGCGGATATCCGTTTCTCACGCCACGCCACCCCTGAGATGTAGCAACCGAAAGTATCCACGGCATACCAACTATCAATATCATTACCCAGGCGTTCAACTGTTTCCTGATCCAGAGTCGACATTGCCACAGGATGATGTAGCACCAACTCGTACGCTATGAACCTCAGCAGGAATTGCCGCTTCGCTATCAGTTTGAATGCAACTTGAGTCACAACTTCCGGGTCAATTTGAACAATGCGCCTGGAGAAATCTCGCCGCACCTTTCTTATTTCCGCGGTTGTTTTTGAACTTAACGACTCAACCCGACTTACGATTTCGTCAGTCAACTCATCAACCAGCTTTTTAGCCGATGCCTTCACCACAATCTCAAAACCTTCCACCACGAAAAGCCCACCACGCTCCAAATCAAAATGGTGAGAAACGATACAGCGAGCCCAACGAGCCACCATTGGCGTTGAGTAACGTAACCTGCGCCGAAATAGATAGGCGCCGGGGTAGTTCCGTAATGAGTCAACGAAGCTCCCAGGTTTGAAAAGTACGCGAGTGAGAGAACAGCAAGGTTAGCCGGAGCGCCAGCCGCCAGGATGACGATCAGGAACGGTGTATACATCGCAGTTGCGTGCGCAGTGATACTTGCAAAACCATAGTGCGCATAGAAGTAGATCAACAGGAGGACCGCAAGAGCTATCCCCCATTTCCATCCTACAGTTAGAGCCGCAGACGATTCAGCAAACTTCTTGGTAATACCAGTTTGTCCAAGTGCCTCGGCCATTCGTAACAATCCGCCATACCAAATGAAGACACTCCATGCCCCTCGCTCGTTAATCAAATCATCCCAGTTGAGGACTCCGCAAAGTAGCAGGATCCCGATACCCACCA
>JBKPQV010000707.1:0-3816 GCA_046734235.1 Acidobacteriota bacterium | reverse complement strand
GTGCAAACTTGAACCGTTTCAACGGTTTTCGGCACCCACGCAATTCCGGAAATAAAGAATGGATACCTCTTGCGAGAGGGCTCTGAAACACCTAGACGATGAATAGCGGAAAAGGTAAACCGTTAAAACGGTTCGGGAGCAACTCCCGCGCCTAGTTCACCTAGTTAAAACTAGGTGAGAATGAAACTGATAACAGCTACGAAAAATAAGTAGTTCTCTTGCGCAGAGTATTTTTGCAAGAGCCTCAGGAAAACAAGAAGTTGTCGGTTGTTACACCAAGCAGTAATTCACAGCCAGTCAGAAGTGAGCCATCTAAGGTAAGTTTTACGATGATAAGAGCAGAAGTCTGATAGAAAACGATTACCTCAGTTGCCAGATCCGGAACTTGATCTGGTTTTGAGTGCTGCGCTCAGCTCAGGAATCAAAGTTTCGCCTTCGACTACCTGCATGCTTGCGCCGGCAAAATCATTGTTGAATGGTTCGTACCGCCCGCCAAGATGCTCATGGAAAAACCGCTCGGCAACCGCGAACAGGGAGATCCAGTTCTCCTTACGCCCATAATCGTGACCCTCGTCTCCGTAGACTAGATAGGTTACTGGCTTCTGGCGCTGTTTCATCGCAGCAACGAAATTATCTGAGTTGGTTCGCGGCACGTTGTTGTCCAAAGCGCCATGCGTTATGAGTAGTGGTTTAGTAATTTGTTCCGCGAAGTAGAGGGGTGACTGCGCGTGCAATTGAGCCTGGCCGTCCTTCGTTGTCTCATCACCAACCAGTCGTCGCCAGAAAATCCTGAATGGACCACTCCGCGTTTCCATCATGGCTTGCAGGTCGGTAGGCTGATACATGGCCATCCCACAGGCAAATACGTTGGGCGTGAAAGTCAAAGCAGCCAAAGTTGCATAGCCGCCATAGGACCATCCCCAAAGGCCAACCTTCTGCTTTTCTGTAATGCCTTGGTTTACTGCCCAATCAACTGCATCAATCAGGTCGTCATTCATTTTGCGACCCCACTCCTTCGCGCCTGCCTCGCGAATCTTCTTGCCAAACCCTTCGACACCGCGGAACTCGACCCGAAAAACGGCGTAGCCTCTGTTAGCCAGTAGCTGCAACGAGCGATTGACAAGCCAGTTATCCCAGTCATACGCGACGGTTGGCCCGCCATGAACATAAAGGAGCATCGGCAGAGGATGATCTAAAAGTTTCCCGCGACTCGCATGACTCCATGACGGAAGATAAAGGTCACCGGGCAGTTTAAGACCGTCACGAGTCGGCACAACTACTGCCTGCCGACGCGCCAACGCGAAAGGCTGGATTGCGCTTTGAGACAGGAACAAAAACCGTGCCTTACGTGCGGCCCGATCGTAGACGTAGTAACGAGATGGACCACCGTCCAGGTAGGCGATAAGCCAGACTCGATCGTCAACACTGCGCCCAGCCACGCCTACGTCACCATCGTGTACGGTACTCAGATAGAGAAAATCTTTTTTGATTGACGGGTCGAGAAAATGTCGTCGAAGACGCCCGTAAACTGCAGATGCTGATTGCACTCGTCTTGTACGTGGGTGAAGAAGAAGTGCGCTTCTGAAATCAGCGAACGGATCAGTCGCGAGATTGCGGGTCTTGCCACTTTCGAGATCAATCGATTTTAGGACGGCTGTATCAGTCTTACGATTATCGACGAAATAAAGTGTGGTTCCTTCCTTGTTAAGAGCCGCCGGACGTGAAATGCGTGCTTCCTCGTAATTAAACCGATCCAGTAGTTCCCACCTACCCGAAGCTCTTAAGGTATACAGCTCGTAGCCTTGATCATCAGTGAACCGTGTGGCTACTTTGGGTCGAAACTCATCGTCACAAAGTAAGGAATCGTAGGAATCATTCTTTAGAACAAGCTTTGAATCGCCCGTCTGCAAATTCAACCGATAGAGATCAAAGCGCACTGCCTCACTCTTCTTAAGACCAATAAGCACCTCCTGCGGATGTTCAGGACTTAGCTTTTCAATGCGGGCCGAGATTTTTGCCTCCGGGGTCAAATCTCGAACCTGTTTATCGGCAAGATTGAATACAAACAGATGAGTGTCCTGGCCCACCGGTTTCAAAAAGATGAGCTGTCCCGGGGAATAGGTCCATTGCAGATTCTCCACTGGGCCATCAGTTTGTCTAAATAAGAGTTGTGCGCTGGCCGATTCGGCAACTGAGGTGGAGTAGACTTCGTCTCCCTCATCATTCGGGGCGACATAAACAATCGTCTTGCCGTCCGGACTTAACCGCACGTTGAGTTTGTCTTCGTCTGCGAAAATAGCGCTGCGCGGAATCAGTTTGTCGACTGGTAGCCGTGATTGAGCTACCACGCCAAACGAAAGACTGACAATGATTAGTGCGCTGAATATGAAGTTCATAGGTACCTTGGTTGAAATCCAGAATGCGACTACTTTTGTAAGCAAATAGCCGCGCCAGAATATACGTTCATATGCTGCCGATCAATACTGATTTTATTGGAGTAATCTGCATTTTCGTGGACCAACAATTGATTCGCTGATTAGCGGCCAAATATTCGCTTGATCTCATTTTCATCACACTCTGTTGAGAGGTGCTCCCGCAAAAAAGCGAAAGCGGCAAAGATTCTTGGAGAATCCCTGCCGCAGTAGCTTCACGAATTAACGTGATGGTGATCACCGTGTTACTTCTATCGACTACTGATTCTTATCAGAGCCTGCAACCTTAACAATCTTGTTATAAACGCCGAGAAGCAGGAACGGCGCTACCCATTGACCGATAAATAAACTTGCCTTTGGTCTCTGGATCAATTGGAAAATAGCTGATGCCGCAATCGCACCACCCGCTGCCCACAAAAAAGTATCCGATGGAAGTTTGGCTGTTTGTTGTTCAATGGACTTCGCCACCGAACCCTCAGAATGTTTCTGTACTTCGTCGCCCACAAAAATCGGTTTCGACACTGTTGCACTCATCTACTCACCCCTTTGTTCGTTGTGATATGTTATCGAAATGACCAGCCTGAAAATTACGCGAAAAGGATCATGAAGTCCTCAGCTCAAGGTTACGGAAAAGTGTTTTTGTCATATCTGGCCAACTTTCCTTCCCGCATTCATGCAGTGATCTGATTTAACGGGGGAAGCGAAAGCGCGGGCTGTGACCAGGGCTTCATACAGTTCAGCTTCTCTCGCGTGCAAGAGCTCTCACCTTCATCAACGCATCGTCATCTATCGTCCCTTCTCCCTTGAGCCACTGAGCAATCTCCTCGGATGATCTCCCCAGCGCCAAGGCAAAGTTTTCGTTACTGGAATCAAACAGATCATCACGTATCCTTTTTAGTACACGCGCTGCTTCGGATTGAGAAGTTCCGCGATCGTCAATCTGAGGCTCTGAGTTTTCGTCCGAGATTGCTGCGACGCCGTCGTCGATGCGACCCATAGATGCTGCGGGCCCTGGAGTCTCCAAATTAGATATAATGCTTCGATTCTCTTCATTCATAGATCGAGTCTCCTTATTGCTTTGTCCTCTCACCCTGTTAGGCAAGTACGATTCCGTGAGTCCTGTGAACATCAGTCAGGTTTCAGTTTGATATAACAGGACTCATGTAACCCTTACCTTGACCGGCAGTAAGAAAAAGCGAAAGGGCCTGCCCTTTCGCTTTACCAAACAAATCCGCGTACTAGATTTAGTTACCGATTTCCATTACCGGGTTTCTTATTGCTATTTTGATTGCTGTTGTTACTGTTAATCGGACGAACACCGGATGTGTTTTCATTCCCATTATTGTTAGTAACCACACCTACATTTGCTGGTGCAGTGTTAGCG
>JBKPQV010000706.1:0-15813 GCA_046734235.1 Acidobacteriota bacterium | reverse complement strand
CCCTGTGTCAATTTCAGATTTCAGATTTCAGATTTCAGATTGCGGATTGCGGATTGCGGATTGCGGATTGTTAGTTGCAATCAAGAGTCTCAACTTCGAAGGCTGACATCAATCTGAAATCTAAAATCTGAAATCTGAAATAGACACAGGGAGATCAACGTGAACGATCCACATCAATCTGAAATCTGAAATCTGAAATCACTTTCCCTTGGTTCCCGTCAATTCCTTGTACATATCTTCCACATTTGGTGTTGCAAAGTTTTGAAATCCAAATGTTTTGTACTTCTCAGGTAGTTTTAGTTGTTGTTTTGCCTCGTCCAGTGTTAGGCCGTCCTTTATGGCTTGCTTAACTCGGGTGCGCAAATCGTCCAAGTAATCGCGAAACTCCTGGACGTCGGCGGCTGAAGCGACCTCACCATGACCAGGAACAAACTTGGCCGTGGGATACTGTTTTAATAAAGAATCGAGTGAAGGAACCCAATCACTAACAGTTGCATCGACAAGATTAGGTAACGTCTTTCGCCACGACATGTCGCCAGTAAATACCACATTCGCGTCAGGGACATAGGCCAAAACGTCTCCACCCGTGTGACCTGGAAGTGTAAACAACACCACTTCACGTTGGCCGATATACAAATGAACATTCCCGCTGCTGAACGTCATTGTTGGGTTCGTTAGCTTGATTGTTAGCATTGCATCGAGACGGCGAAGTTGCCGCTCCAATGGAGCGCGTTTATCTGTTTGCTCGGCGGGTGTCTCACCAAGTTGTTTGGCGACGTCAGCTCGTCGTTTCTGGAGTTCCTCGGTAACAGGAAGAAAGCGACGGTTCTTGGATGTTTGCCAGAGAATTAGATTTTCGTGGCCAATTATTGGAACAGAACGCTCAGCTAAAATTTGATTTCCACCGGTATGATCCAGATGGTAATGAGTATTGATTCCATACTTTATTGGTTGTTTGGTTTGAGTGCCAATTATGTCTATCAACTCTTCAATCGCCGTTGGAGTGAAAAATGTATCAACAATCACAACTCCTTCATCTCCGACCACAAACCCCGCATTGCCTGATGCAAGTCCGCCTGATTTCGCGATCGCGGCGTAAATTCCTTCCGCGACCTTAACAAGAGTAAAGTCGTCTTCGGCCTTCAGATTGGCGGTATTTGTTTCAACGGTAGCAAGCAGCGGAAATACCAGAACTAGCAGCAAGACAAATCCCAGGCAAGTAGTAGTTTTCATTAAGGTGGTCCTTATGTTTGGGGGCGCTTGTTGATATCACAAATTCCATGTTGAGTGCACGATCTAAATCCTCCGCGTCTTTAAGAAAAAGTGTCCGATATGCTGTAGAGCCTTTTCCAGAAATCAACTCAGACACCATCGGGCTTTAGCCTCAGGGAGTTTCAACTTTTTCGCTACTACTAGCACCACATATTTTAGAAGACACCACAAGCTTTAGAGACTGTGTGAAAAGTCTGAATGTAGACCTTAATCACCAAGACACGAAGACTCAAAGACACAAACTGCCCTTTAAGAGCTAAATTTGTGCCTTAGTGTCTTTGGTCTTTGTGGTTAGGTTTTTTTTTCCGTTCCGAGTTTTCGCACAGTCTGTTTAGCTTCGTGGAGTTTCAATTTCTTCACTAATATTCTTGCGTAAATCCCTTAGCGAAGAAGTTGAAGCTCCACGAAGCTAAAGCTTGTGGTGTCTCCTTCTGCAGTTCGTTCTAGTAGTAGCGAAAAAGTTGAAACTCCATGCGGCTAAAGCCCGATGGTGTCTGGCTGATTTTTGCAAGAGCCTCTAAACGATATCGGACACAAGAGAGTTCATATCATGGGTGAATTTGAACCTTAGGCCCATGATCGTTATAGTTAAGACCCCAAATCCCCATCAGGCAAATTAATTTCTGGAGGTTTCTTGTGAACTTCGCACCCTATACTCGCCAACTTTCAATTGGCGGGCTGTTACTTCTCAGCCTGGGATTAACAATTATGTCTTCATGTACTAACCAGCCGACTTCAACTAATGGGACTGGAACTGTAACCGAGGCCCAGAAATTTATGGACGATGTTGAGAAGCGCCTTACGGACCTCAACATAAAATTCGCTCGCGCTGACTGGGTGAAGAGTACCTACATTACTGACGACACCGAGAAACTCTCTGCTGACGCAAACACTGAATTAATAGCCGCTACAACTGAATTTGCGGAAGCAGCCAAAAGGTTTGACGGCGTTGATTTGCCAGTCGATCTGCAACGCAAGATGAAATTGCTCAAGTTGTCGTTGACATTGCCGGCTCCAAAGGACGAGAAAGATCGTAAAGAACTGACAGAGATTGCTGCTCGCATGGAAGGAGAATACGGGAAAGGGAAGTACTGTCCTGAAGGTGACAAAGGAAAATGTTTAAGTCTTCCAGATCTGGAAAACATTCTTGCAGAGAGCCGAGATCCCGAAGAACTAAAAAAGGCCTGGCTGGGTTGGCACCAAATCGCGCAGCCGATCCGGAAAGACTACGTGCGCTTTGTTGAACTAAGTAATCGAGGCGCACAGGAAATGGGTTTCAAGGACACGGGAGCAATGTGGCGTGCGAAATACGATATGGAGCCAGATGCTTTTGCAGCAGAAATGGAAAGGTTATGGCAACAGGTCAAGCCACTCTACGACTCCCTCTATACCTACACCCGACGCAAACTATCCGAAAAGTACGGCAAAGATGTTGTTCCTGAAGACAAGCCTATCCCGGCCCACTTGTTGGGAAATATGTGGGCGCAAACCTGGAGTAATGTTTATCCGTTGCTTGCTCCTGGAACTTCGGATCGCGGTTACGACTTGACCAAGACCCTAAAAGCTCGCAACACCGATCCCAAACAGATGGTTCGTTATGGTGAAGGGTTTTTCACTTCACTGGGATTTGAAGCTCTACCACAAACGTTCTGGGAACGATCGCTCTTTGCCAAGCCTGTTGACCATGATGTGGTTTGTCATGCGAGCGCCTGGGACATCGATTATGAAAAAGACGTGCGATTGAAGATGTGCGTCAACATCAATGAAGAAGACTTCAGCGTTGTTCATCATGAACTAGGCCATAACTATTATCAGATGGCCTATGCTGCGCAGCCATTTCTCTTCCGCGATAGTGCGAACGACGCGTTTCACGAGGCGATTGGCGACACGATCGCGCTCTCTGTCACGCCGCCTTATTTAAAACAGCTGGGATTGATCGATACGGTGCCGGACCCAAGTGCTGACATTGGTTTTCTTCTAAATCGTGCGCTCGACAAGGTCGCTTTCCTGCCATTTGGTTATCTTGTGGACCAATGGCGTTGGAAAGTGTTTTCAGGCGAGATCAAACCCGATAATTACAACAAGGCTTGGTGGGATTTGAGAGAGAAGTATCAGGGTGTGTCAGCACCTGCCCAGAGGACTGAACAAGATTTTGATCCGGGAGCCAAGTATCACGTACCTGCAAATACTCCTTATGCGCGTTACTTTCTTGCCGCGATCCTCCAGTTTCAATTTCACCGGGCGCTCTGCCGCGAAGCAGGATTCAATGGACCGCTATATCAATGCTCGATCTACGGAAACAAGAAGGCCGGCGAAAAATTGCACGCGATGTTAGCGATGGGGCTGAGCAAACCCTGGCCGGAAGCGTTAAAGGCAATGACTGGCGAAGACAAGATGGATGCGACAGCAATAATCGACTACTTCGCACCGCTGAAAACGTGGTTGGATGAGCAAAACAGAAAGTAGATTTCAGATTTCAGATTGTAGATTTCAGATTGTGAGTGAGTTGAATTTTGTAAATGACTCTGCGATTCAATCTGCAATCTGAAATCAACAATCTGAAATCGGATAAGTTTAATTAACTCGACGCAGATTCTGGTCGTTCAACTGATAATGCTGAGCCTTTTTGTCAGTTATTACTTTTGCAAGTTGAAATTTTTGGACTACCGAAGGTGGCCAGATGCAGTGCGACTCGCCTTCACGAATGGTGGCGTGATTCACTCGCATGATATCCACTACGGAAAGTCTGGTTCTGAATAGAGGTTTTTTAATCGATACGACCGCGGCCTGATCGGTCACCTTATTCAACCAGCCATGAAATGAATTGCGAATGGCCCCTGGACTAACTTCGAAATCAGGACTGCCTTTCGTGGGTCTTGGAACCGGAATAATAGATAACGCCTGCCGCTGTTTTCTCTCGAATACTCTCACGTTCATTCTTCCTTTGTACTGTAAGCAGTCTGAATGCGCTCTCAATTCCAGTTTCAATTCAAGAATGAACAAAAATGCCGCGACTTTCATTTTAAAAGTCGCGGCAACTCAAATTGTTTGACGTCGTTTTACGCTTTCGACGTGTTTAGTTAATAGGGCAAGCGGCCATTACCCCAACGTCCATTGTTACCTCGTCGATTGTAGCCACCGTAGCGCGAATAACCTTCGCGGTAACCCTGCACAAAGGCATCACGGAAGATCTGTTTAAATTGGCCCCTGTTTCCGTAAGAGCGGTCCCAACCATCGCTACCATTCTTCCAGAAGTGCGACCGCTGTGGATTGAAACTCTGACCACGTTGGGCATCTGAAGCGCCCGTGCTGAGTCCATTCCTATAGCCCTGCTGGCGAGCTATCTGGTAGCCGTTATTTCCATAACGGCCATAGCGATCGTTTCGGTTCCAATCATCATCATCGTTCCGTCGGTTACGACGATAACGATCGTCCTGCCGATCCTGGCCGTATCCCCAGGGATACTGTGCCTGAGCGGTGCTGCTGGCAACTGCTCCTATACCAAAAAGCAGTAAGAGTCCGAATAGGAGACCACCTACCTTGTTAATTGACTTGTTCACTTTGTTCGTATACCTCCCCCTGACCAAACCTTGGCAAGCACCGTGCCTAGCCTGTTTTTTGGAGTAAAAGCCTTGTTTTCGTTGCTTTGGAGGTAGTTGTTGGGGATCTGAAATACGATTTCGTGCGCCGGCTAACCGATGTGGGAGTTGTCCGACGAACTTTAGTTTGATCGCGGTGTTGTCTACCCGGACCTTAATTTCTTGAAGGGGCTAGCTAACTAACCCGCGACAAACTAAAGTTCGTCGGACAATTTACGCAGGTCTTTGTAGGTACGGTCGCAATTGAGGAAGTGTCGCTTTACGCACCAACGCTGCTTTTGCCTTCCACTCCAGCGAGCGACTCAACTCAACCATGAAACGAGTTTCACCCGATTCGAGTGCGGCGATCGGAATACCATCTTGATAAAGGATTCGATTCGCAGTGTGTGAACTTATACGGTTGCCTGGGGTGATTATTCCTACGACGTTCAAAGGATCAGCTGCAGTTACGGAGATCAAACTTTCCTGATTGCCTTGACGACGAATTGCTCTCAACATACCGACGGCTTCCGGAAGCGCGAATTGTTCGCCAGAAATTCCTGCTACAAACCTCCCACCTCTGATTTCACCGCGCGCTTCAAGTCGATGATAAACACGCAGCAGAACTCGCCACGGAATCGACATGCCTTCACGCTCAAGGAGCCGTTTGAAAACGACTCCGTACCGTCTCAACAATACCCACGCGACTTCTTCTGACGCCTCAGGGTCAAATGATCTTTGTGTTGTTGTCGACCCACGTGAGGTATCGTTCGAGGCCCGCTGGAGGATTGACCACCGTCCAGCGCTGGCCATGTCGTACACAGGTTGTCTTTGTTTGCGTCGAACTGCGGCTTGAGTCTTCCTGCTGCCTGGCGTGAGTAAGGCCCGTAACCCTGTGAAGCTATCGGAAACGACAACACCATTAGCAACCAATTCCGCTAACGACTCCTCAACCTGACTCCGCAGCAGTTTTGTGTTGTCGACAATATCGGTAAAGAACGAGGCGCCGCGAGTTGTCAAATACTCGAAGACTATCTGAGTTGTTGAAGAAAAGTCTGTCTCCTTTATTTCTTGAGAGGCAGAAGGGAAGACTGATCTCCAAAGCGCAAAGTTCTTACGACGCAGCAGGGCAATTGGTGTATTGCGAACCGGCGCGCCGCCCCTGGGTCGTTCAGCTGCGATTTCGTTTGTCGAACGAGTCGGCGGCGTTAGCCGTGCCCAAACAACCTCGCCAGACAAGCACAAGGCATCGAGCCAGGCTGGATCGTATTCAAGGAGTCTACTGGGTAACAGTTCACCCTCCCATGCTGCAGCGGGCGCTTCGAATCCCTCAAGTTGTTCAATGATTGCTCGGACGCTTTCCGGTCCTTCCATTTGATGCTCCGGAGAAAGCTTTTGCCACGACAGCATGAAACGAATGAAGTCGGCACTTGAGACCGGTTCGATCTCCTGGCGCAGGCGATTCAGTGTGTAGCTATGAATGCGCGCCAGCAGACGACGAGCACTCCATTCAGTCTCACTAATACCTGGGGTAAACAAGCCACGAATAACAAATCCCTCTGACTCCAGTTTCAAGAGCGCAGTTTCAATTTCAAGTTTGTTAAGTCCCGAGGATTCAACCAGAGACGCAACTGTGACCGGTCCCAGGCCTTCTAGTCTTCCGCGCAGAACTTCAACGAGTGCCTCTTCAAATTTCCATTGCGTGCGTGAGACGCTTTCGGGAGCAGCAATCAGTGGATCAAGAGTAGCGTTTGAATAAATCACACTTAACTGCGGGAGCCTTTCAGCAGCGATCCAGAGACGCTTTGCAGTATTGGAAGGGTTCAAAAGTGCAGCCCGTTTGTCGGCTTTCAATTCATCAAAAAATTGCGTCCATTGAGATCCTTCGGCTTCAGTGACAAAGCCGAGTTCAACCAAGGCATCATGCAATTCGTCAGCATTTCTTGGATCAGGCCAAACTTCATCTCGTACCCGATCGATGGCCGCTTGATCCAGTTTCCCCATATCACTTGCTTGTTGGGGATCAAGCCATCTTCGCTGAAACACTGCCCGAGTACGTCGCTCTTCAAGCGGAGCATCATCCAGGTAAGCATATGGTCGAGCGTTGAGAATCTCCTGGGACAAGGGTGATGCCTCAATCACGTCTCGAGCAAAAAGATTCTTTTCGTTTCGTTCTATTGAGACCAACAGTTTTTCCAGACCATGGATATCCATGGCCTCTTCCAAACAGTCTTTTACTGTTTGTTGGACCAATGGATGTGCGGGGATTTCTCTTTCACCCGTTGGGAGATTTTCAAAGCAGGCAACTTGATCAGGAAATACCGCGGTCAGAAGGTCTTCTGCGTCCATTCGCTGTAATTGTGCCGGAATTTTCTTCCCGCCTCTGCGACGCAACACAGCGAGCGAGCGAGTCACATTCCAGCGCCAACGAATATTCCACATCGGAGCATCAAGCAATGCCTGACACAGGAGCTGTCGGACCGTCTTTGAATTCAGGTAATGGAAAACATCTTCGAGAGGAAAGCTGTGAGTTGGACCAAGGGAAAGAACGATAGCGTCCTCAGTAGCAGCGGCCTGTAATTCGAAGTTGAACTTACGACAGAAACGTTTGCGTAACGCAAGGCCCCAGGCGCGATTTATTCGACTACCAAAAGGCGAGTGCACTATTAATTGCATGCTGCCGCTATCGTCGAAGAACCGCTCGAGAACAAGATTTTCCTGAGATGGCATCACGCCGAGAACAATCTTGGCGCCCGCCAGGTATTCGACGATCTGTTCTGCACCGTAACGAATGATCCCAACCTCGTCGGTGAGCCATTTGGTTGCTGGTTCGAGGTCAACTCCGGAGGTGAGTTTTCGTTCGCCGTTTTCCTCGATGCTTTCATTATTCTCAACTACAACTACTCGATCTGCGACGTCTTCACGCAAGCGGGCAACTGACACTGACAGCTCCTCAGTCCTTGCTGGCGCCTCTCCTAGCCAGAAGGGAATTGAAGGAGGTTGACCATGTGCATCCTCAACCCGTACCTTTCCCTGTTCAACTCTTAAGACACGCCAAGAAGTGTTCCCTAGTTGGAAGATATCGCCCTGCAAACTTTCAATTGCAAAGTCTTCATTTACTGATCCAATTACAAGTTCGCTTGGTTCGAGAACGACTGCGTAATCGGCCGTATCAGGAATTGCTCCACCAGAAGTAATCGCAGCTAGCCGTGCGCCCCTTCTGCCACGCAAGCGCTGATTCACGGCATCGTGATGCAGGTAGGTAGATCTCCGGCCACGCTTCGTCGTGAAGCCTTCAGCCAGCATCCGCACAATTGAGTCGAACTCTTCGCGCTCTAGATTCCGGTATGAATAAGCACCTCGGACCGTTCGGAAGAGATCATCCTCGGTCCATTCTTCGGCCGCGACAGCAGCAACGATCTGTTGAGCGAGGATGTCGAGTGGACGCTCAGGGATTTCCAGGTGATCCAGCTCGCCTCGCCGAACAGCATCCACAATTGCGGCACACTCAACTAATTCGTCTCGCGAAAGTGGGAAAACTCTTCCTTTTGGAAAACCCTCAACGGTGTGGTTAGAGCGTCCCACACGTTGAAGGAAACTGGCGATAGATCGAGTTGAACCCAACTGACAAACAAGGTTTACATCGCCAATATCGATGCCGAGTTCGAGTGAAGCGGTAGCAACAAGCGCGCTGAGCTCGCCAGCTTTGAGTCGTTGCTCGGCCATCAGGCGTTGTTCGCGAGCAAGACTCCCGTGATGCGCAGCGATATTTTCATCACCGATGCGTTCGCCAAGATGCCGGGCAACTCGTTCCGCAAGTCGACGAGTGTTAACAAAAACGAGAGTCGTGTGATGCTGGCGAATGAGCCGGGCGAGTCGATCGTAAACTTCATTCCAAACCTCACCTGACATCACTGCTTCAAGTGGCGACTCCGGTAATTCAATTGCTAGATCGAGCTGTCGTTTATGACCGCTATCGATAATGGCGCAGTTTGGAGTGTTATCGGCGTTGATGTTTTCTGTCCCGACCAGGAAACGCGCTACTTCTTCGATAGGTCGTTGCGTAGCCGACAGGCCAATCCGAACGAGAGAGTGATTGCTGATTGTCGACTGTCCATGATGCCGCGTTAATGCTTCGAGGCGTTCTATGGAAAGTGCGAGATGAGAGCCTCTTTTGTCGCCAACAACTGCGTGAATTTCATCGACGATGAGAGTGCGCGCAGTTTCGAGCATTCGCCTGCCACCCTCGCTGGTTAGGAGGATGTAGAGTGATTCGGGTGTAGTGACGACGACGTGGGGCGGCCGTTTGGTCATCGCTGTGCGCTCGTTGGCTGGCGTATCGCCGGTTCGCACCAGCGTGCGAATATTGATTTCTGGTAATCCCAGAGACTTCAATTCAGCTTGAATGCCTTCGAGAGGAAATTGCAGGTTGCGCTGAACGTCGTTGCTAAGTGCTTTTAATGGTGAAACGTAAATTACGTGGGTGGTATCGTCTAATTTCCCTTCGACACCGAGACGCACCAGGTCGTCGATAGCCGACATAAAGGCGGCGAGCGTTTTGCCGGAACCGGTTGGCGCGGCAATTAAGGTATGTCGATGTTTCTTAATTTCCGGCCACGCCTGTAATTGTGGCTCGGTCGCTCTGGGAAAGGTGCGCGCAAACCAGCGTGAGACCGCTGGATGAAATATTTCCAGATTCATAAGGGACGGATATTATACTGCGACCAATTCAGTTTTGCATAGCTGAATCATGCGCCCAAGTGTGAAACAGGGAATTATTTCAGAATGAAGATTGCAGATTTCAGGTTTGAGATCTGGCTCGCTGACTGAGATCGTTACTTTGCGGCGAAAAAGGTGACTTAATTATCGATGGCTAAGTTGAGCTTCAATAAGATTATTCAGAAACTAAAGGCATTTTATGGCCCGCCTCCTGCGCCGAGAACGACTGATCCCTTTGAGATGGTTGTTTGGGAAAACATCGCGTATTTAGTGGATGACGCTCGCCGGCAGAAGATTTTCGAAAAACTGAGTGAAACAGTTGGACTTAAACCGGCGGAGATTCTTAATGCTCCGAGCGGAGCGATTGATGAAGCGACCAAACTTGGCGGCATGAATTTTCAGCAGCGCTCTTCGCGACTCAAAGAAAGTTCTCTCATCGCCCTTAACGAGTTTGGTGGCGACGTGCGCAATGCACTTAAACCACCCTTCGCCAAAGCGATAAAGGCGCTGAAACAATTTCCGGCAATTGGTGAACCTGGAGCTGAAAAAATTTTACTCTTCACCAAGACGCTTCCGGTTCTGTCTCTCGACTCGAATGGATTGCGTGTGCTACTTCGAATCGGTTTTGGGGCCGAAAAGAAAACTTATGCAGCCAGCTATAAATCAGTTCGGGAGGCAATCGCGGATCAAACTGGAGACGATTTCAATTTTTTGATCGAGTCACACCAACTCTTACGTCAACATGGAAAGACACTTTGCAAAACAACGAAACCTCGTTGTGATGAATGCCCAGTGAAATCGTCGTGTTCGTTCTACTTGAATAACTAACTCAGCGCCAAGCACCAAGAATCGCACCCATCACCACAAACGCAACAATCATATAGCCACCATTGATGGCGATATAGCCCCACGATTTGTTTTCGAAAACGCCGATTATTGCGGTGGCCATTGCTACCCAGCCAACGCCAGCAAGTGCTCCGGCCGCCATGCCCCATGTCACATTTGTGCCAGGTGCTGCGAGAAACATTGCGAGGTTTGCCGACATAATCAACGCGAAGATAAAAGACCAGCCGAACATGCGTGCTTTGCTGAATGTAGCTAAATCCGATTCTGAAAAGTTATTGATTCGCATCCACGCTTTGCCAAACAACAGAGGTGAATACCAAAGGCCGCCCAGAACGAAGGTTGATAAGGCTGCTGCAATCACAGCTAAGAAATTGATGGTTGAGAAATCCACGGAGGCTCTCCTTTGAGAATTAAAGTAAGCAGGCGCCTCCTTTCTACCCAAAGAGGTGGGGAACTGTATTGTAAAAAATTAACCTCAGAAGAATTTCGAATTTCGAATTTCGAATTTCGGATTGCGCGATTTCGGATTTCTGTTATGGAGGTGTTCAGGAAGCGCGATGGCTGATCTGCTAAATTTGTTCCAACTCCGTGAACACGCAATTCGAAATTCCGCAATCCGAAATTCGAAATTCGAAATAGCCTAATCGAGAGGTACATAACCCAGGTATTCGCCGCGTTTGGTGAGGTAAGTCGATGGGTTAAGGCCGGAAAATGTGTGAAACTCCTTTATGAAGTGAGCCTGGTCGTAATAACCGCATTCATACGCTATTGACGTCCACTCGACCTGATTCGTTTCCTCGATCATATGCAGCACCTTATTAAACTTCACTACTCGGGCGAAACTCTTCGGTCGCAAACCAACTATCTTCTCGAATTGGGTGATCAAATGTTTCTGTGTGATCCCGATCTGATTCGCCAGGTCGCGAATTGCTAAAAACTGCGGGGACGATTGCAACTTGTGAATTGCAAAACTCACCGCACGATTAGGCTCCAGGGCGCGTTGTACTTGTTCCAGCAGAAATGCTTCGAGCCTTTGAATCTTTCCTTCCGGAGATTCGATTTCCAGAAGTTCGTCCCGAATCGCATAGATCATTCCGCCCCAGATTAGATCCAGTTCTGTGACCCACTCACTAAGCTCGGAGATCGGAAACCTGAAGAAAGGGTAGGCGCCTCCAGGCCTGAATCGGATACCAATCATATGAGTGTTGTCGGTGCCGATAACGATGTAGCGAGTACGTTCCCCGGATATCCAGGCCTTCTTAACTGTCCGATAACTTTCCGTAGTTACCTCGTCATCGAAGATCTTCTTGGGCCAACTGTCCAGGTCGATAATTAGTTCGATTGCTCCATCTGGCAGGATTTTTTCGCGCGTATAACCGACCTGATGTCCGTCGTAGTACCAGATGTTCTCGACGAAAAACGAGAGCGGAGGTTTGGGGAAGTGGATCTTGTGAAGCACAGATTAGCTAGTCAAACTGCTTTCGAAATTCTTCAAACTGCTTGCGCAACTGTTCAACCTCATTCGTCAAGGCGTCGACCTTTTGTTCTAGTTTTTCGATTTGCTCATTACCTGAACGCCTTGTTACTGAGGCAGTACGTTCGGGTTCCGTGTAGGTTTCGACATTTACCTCGCCTGATAACAGATGGACAAACCTGACTTCTTTCTGTCCAGACTGGCGAGGAAGACGTACAACTAATGGTTCATCGTGTGAAATGAGTCCATTCAGAGTCTGTTCGACTTCTTCTAATCCGGCAAATTCATGAAGACGCGCGGCATTACCTCGTAACTCACCGGGCGTTTGTGAACCGCGTAACATCAACACACATAACAACGCAACCTCTGGATGACTCAGGTGTAAAACTTCAGGCATCACGTGCTTGTATTTTGGGACCCGGCTCGTGCTGCCATAAAAAACATAAGCGAGATTCTTTTCTCGTAAAGTTTCGACAGCATGCGAGACCTCATCTTCACTGTACGAAGTTACGGGATGCCGGTTGTTCTTTTGATTGCATGCGAGCGTCAGCGCGTTGAGACTGAGCGGATAGTATTCCGGCGTCGTTATTTGTTTCTCAACCAGTGAGCCCAAAACGCGGATTTCAATGTCAGTAAGAATAGTCGGCATTTCTATGAATTTGATCTTGTTCTCTAAATGATGTGATCATCAAAGTAACTTAGGAAGATGGCTTCCAGTTCGTCAACTTGCTGGTATGAACGAACCGTGACTCCGCTTCCTGCAATCATGGCTGACAGCGAAGGTGTAATTGAAGGACGATATATGCAAAGAACTCTTTTGCCAAACTGAATCGCCTTCGAGATTTCATAGCCTACGCCAAGGCTCGGCCTGGTAACTTCAGCTACCAGGTACTCGCAACTTTTCAGCCACTCCAAATCACGATCGTGAATGAACTTATCAGGCAGATCCTCGCCACTGATTGATAGCGTGGAATCCCCAATATGTTCGGTCAAGACATCTCCGTAGAGGCTGAGAAGTTCGATTATTTCTTTATATAAAGACCAGTCGTCTCGACCGCCGCGAATTGAGCCCGCGAAGTAGATTTTCATTTACTGCGACGAACGCGTCTACGTGTCTTTGGTTTCGTTTTAGCCGGCGCTGAAGTCCCGCTCACACTCGCGGTGTCAGTTTTCTTAGGTGCGATTTGTTCCTGAATAAGCGTTGCCACTGTTTGGTGCGGAACATCTGCTTCCCAAACTATCTCATTCTCCCGGGGAAGCATTCGAATCGCTTTCAATACTGTTTGTGCTTGCTTGTCGGGTATCGAGTCAATAGCGGGTTGTAACAAGCTTGAGAGCAACCCGTTGATGATTTTGGCCGTATCCGGATTATCAGTATTCATTGCTCCACGCAAATTGAAATTGGACCCATCCATCGTTATTGCTCCATAGAAGTCGCCAAAACGACTATCGCATTTCGCCTCGCGAGCAGTAGTTTGAGTGCCCAGTAGACCAAAACTTTTCGCGAATGCTGTAAGAGGAGAACCGGCAGCGCTGACGAGCGCATTCGGATCACGGAGCAGAGAATTAATTGTTGCCGAGTTTATGCGAGCCTTTCCGTCAGCGGCATCGACGGCGGCTTTCAGGTAATCAGTGGTCCCTACCGCCAAGGTGTTCGAGTTTAGAGCGACCACTCCGATCTCAACAAACGATTTAAGGAGCGGATTCTTCGCGGCCGCTTCGGCAATCGGATCAATCTTCATCAAGGTTAAGGTTTTCGAGCCATACGTTTCTGTTCGCGATCGGTCTTGCAGGTAAACTCCGGCAAGTGTGATCAGGGAGTCGGCGCTTAGATCTCCACTCATGACTAGCAAAACGTCCGGAGGTACAAAACTTAAGTCAGTCGTGGGCTTTTGAAAGCGAACGGCGATGGCCAAAAGATCTATGGTTGCCGGATCAAATCCCAGATCCTTTTTGATGTCAGCAAATCCGGCACGCATTTTTGCGACGTCAGCCTGGCTCATAACTTTCGGTGCGGCGTCGTTAAGGATTCTTTGCGGGCTTGCGTAAATAATCGTGTCAGCCTCAGGTAGAGCGGCGAGCGTCGCGGCGGCGGATTGTAGCGACGAAGCGTGGGCCGACTGTTTTTGCGATTGGGCCAGAACAGTCGTTGGCAGATACAGCGCAATCGCTACGACTGCACACAATTTCAATTGAGCAACGTTCATGGATGTCCCCTTTGGTTCAGCGAGTTTAAAAGCAGTGTGCCTGCCTTAGATAGGTTCGAGTTGTTTGCGAGTGAATTCGTTTTCTGTGTTGCCCGTATTCAGGGTCGACATAGGTTCGAAGAGAAGGACGTGACATTCTTCTTCGGCGACGGGGCAATGTTCAACGCCGCGAGGGACAATGATCATTTCACCTTCCTCAATCCATGTTTCCCTGGTCGCACCGTTCTCATCCTGGTAATCCATTCTGAAACGGCCCTTTGCCACCATGAACAATTCGTCTTCGTTGTCATGATGGTGCCAGGTGAAGGGCCCCTGGAATTTTACGAGCTTGATGTACTGACCATTTAACTCACCGGCAATTCGGGGATTCCAGTAGTCACTAATGAGAGAAAGCTTTTGTTGAAGATTGATTTTTTCCATTTTTGTTTGACCCAGGAGCGATAAGACCAATGGGAACCATGGGACGTATTGGACCTATGACTATTACCTTTCATTGAAGCACCTTGTCCGATGCTGTTGCGGGCTGGTTGTCGTTAACGTGAATACCATCAGCCGTGGAGTCGATGTAGAAGTGTCTACCGGCGCGTTCTCCGATCTTTTCCGGATCGGCATTACAAGTAAACGAACCCTCTGCCCCGGAGCCTTTGCCCGTAACGTTGAGAGTAATGATGTAGTCTCTTACAGGCTTTTCGCCAGCGTAGCGGGCATCAATAAAGCCGCCGTCAGCAAGCTGTTTCAGTGTGCCGTACTCTCCGGAATTGGTGATGCTGTAGGTTTTTTCCGCAATAGAAATCGTTCGGAGCAACGAAATCGCAGCAGTTTCATCTGCTCGCGCGAGGCTTTGTTCCAGGCCGCTGGTGTACGATTGGCAAGAACTTATCGAGACAAGGGCAGGGAACAAAACTGCGAGCGCTATGCGTCGGATCATTTTAGTAGCTCCTTGCGGCAGAGTTTCAAGTAACTCGGAACTTGCGCGGACGATAAGGCCAATTTTGTGAGGCGTCAATCGAATCTTTTTGTGGGGAATTCACCTGATTTCCTTATAACGGAAACAGTTGAGGTTGTGATCGTTAACCATGCCGACCGCTTGCATGAATGAGTAGCAGATCGTTGACCCAACGAAGCGAAACCCGCGTTTAAGAAGATCCTTGCTAAGTGCATCCGAGATGGGCGTGGTTGGTGTGACGATCTGGCCCCGCTTTCTCTTGATGGGTTTCCCATCTACGAATGACCAAACGTATTTATCGAAACTGCCAAACTCCTTTTTCACCAACAGGAAAGTTTTTGCATTACTAATGGCTGACTCGATTTTCAAGCGGTTTCGGATGACACCTTCGTTGGCCAGCAGTTCCGCTACCTTCTGTTCGTCGTATTTGGCGACTTTCTGCGGGTCGAAACGATTGAAAGCTTTACGATAATTCTCACGCTTGCGCAGGATTGTTTCCCAGCTCAAGCCTGCCTGAGCTCCTTCTAGTATTAGGAACTCAAACAGCCCGCGATCGTCATGGAGCGGCACGCCCCACTCCTTATCGTGGTACTCAATTGACAGTGTCGTTTTCGCCCAATCGCAGCGATTCATAATATTAGTGTCCGATATGCTTTAGAGGCACCTGCAAAAGCCAACAACTCTTGGGGCACAGAAGTCAGTACCGTCACGCGGTAGCGTCGGGTCGCACTATGAACTTAGGTTCACGGTATCGAGGCGACCCGACGCTAC
>JBKPQV010000705.1:0-6607 GCA_046734235.1 Acidobacteriota bacterium | reverse complement strand
CACAAGAACACGGAATAACAACTGACATTCAACAAGACGGTACATTGCCCTTGGTAATGGCCGATCGAGAATCCTTGCGTTCAGTGCTTACCAACCTTGTTATCAATGCGGTAGAGGCAATCGATGGCGAGGGTGGTAAAGTGGCCATCAAATTGTCTAACTCGGACGGAAACGCGGTGAAGGTTGAAATAACTGACACGGGATGTGGTATCACAGCCAACGACATCTCCAAAGTTTTTGAGCCCTATTTTTCGACCAAGGAAACTGGGACCGGACTTGGCCTGGCAATCGTCAAGAAAGCAATCGATGATCATGGAGGAACGATTAGTGTTTCCTCCAAAGAAGGAACGGGTACAACATTTACAATAATCCTACCGGCTACTGAGAAAGGAGCAACGATGAATGTGGAAGGTTGATAAGATTTTGACGCATCAATCTTCTTCCCTCAATCTTCATCCTAGGAGAACATGGCACGAAAGAATATTTTGGTTGTAGACGACGAAAAGTCACAACGAGAAATCCTGGAAATGATCCTGACGGGGGAAGGTTACGACGTTACGACCGCAGCCTCCGGCGAAGCTGCTATTAAGTTCGCGAAGGACCGCCGCTTTGATCTGGCACTCACCGACCTAAAGATGACCGGGATGGATGGCATCGAACTCCTGCAACACCTGCTGGCTTTCGATTCATCGATCATTGTCATCCTTTTAACAGCGCATGGCTCGATAGAATCCGCCAAGGAAGCATTGCGGCGTGGCGCTTTCGACTATTTGGAAAAGCCGTACGACAAGATCGCACTCTTGGAAACAATCAACCGGGCGCTCGATCGTTTGGATGCAATCGATACCGAGATCATTTCTGCTTCACCAAAGATGGAAGCAGTTAAGAAGATGATTTTAAAGGTCGCCCGCTCAAACTCGACGGTCTTGATTCGCGGCGAGTCGGGAACTGGAAAGGAGCTGATTGCTCGCGCAGTTCACAATCAGTCACCAAGATCGACGGAGATGTTTCAGGCGGTAAACTGCGCGGCTATTAACGAGAATCTCCTGGAATCGGAATTGTTTGGTCACGAAAAGGGATCCTTTACAGGTGCGCACGCTGAGAAGAAGGGTCTCTTCGAGATTGCCGATCGAGGAACGTTGTTTCTCGACGAGATTGCCGAGTTGGATGTCGGCATCCAGGCAAAACTTTTGCGAGCTTTGCAAGAAAGAAAAATCCGGCGCGTTGGCGGAACGCACGAGATCAGTATTGACGTGCGAGTAATCGCCGCTACAAATCGTGATCTACGCGCAATGGTTGCGGACGGCCGTTTTCGAGACGACCTCTATTACCGCATCAATGTCCTCTCGATTGACGTGCCGCCGTTACGAGAGCGGCGCGAAGACATTCCTGTGCTCATTGAATACTTTCTTAAGAAGCACACGCGAAACACATCTCGTTTAGTCAGCGGACTTACTCCTGACACCAGGAAACTGATGTCAGATTACAGTTGGCCTGGAAATGTGCGACAACTCGAATCAGCCATCGAACGGGCGATTCTTCTTTGCGAAGGCGACCTTATTACTGTTGAAGATCTCCCAACAGAGGTAAGGCAAGATGTTGGTCCTGCCCCGGAAGGCGCATTCAAACTTCCTTCAGAAGGAATTAACTTCGAAGACGTTGAGCGAAACCTGATAACCCAGGCGATGGAACAGACCGACTACAACATCACAAAAGCAGCTAAATTGCTGGGTCTAACCTTTCGAACGCTTCAGTACCGGCTCGAGAAGTTTGGTATTAAGAAGGCAGACGGAACTGATGCAGCTGCTGACGAGGGCTAATGGGCAGATGAGTCTTGCAGAAAAGGAAAAATCCCACCAACGGTAGAAGCTGTAAAAATAGTCAGACACACACGCTTTAGCGTTGTGATGTCTGATATTTTCACAGCTTCGGTAGTTTGGTGGGATTTTTTGTGCCAAGCGGGCTGATGAGTCTACTAGCGTCGAACTGTGGGAACTCACGTCGGCAATTCCCACTGAATCTGCAAGTGTTAGCCTCCATCACGTTCCTAATTTGTATTAGAACTACTTGATGGAGGCTAATCATGAAATCTCTCTCCTTATCACTTTTGCTAGTTGCCTTAGTTCTTGCTGGATGTTCGTCCACAGGTTTACAACGCCAACGCCAGGCTTCGGAGCATCCCACAGCGGCGAAAGCGGTACTAACGGATCAACCTGTCAAGCAATCGGAACAATCGTTAGATCAAACGGCCAAAATGATTCCGACGGAAGTCGGTATCGACCGCAAGATCATTCGCAACGCCGACCTCTCGATCGAAGTAAATTCAACCACTCAAGCTCAACAACAAGTCACCACCATAGCCGAAAGTCACGGCGGGTTTGTTGTAACCTCAGAGGCTAAGCAACGCGAGAGCGCTGATCCCGCTCAGCGGATCGTGGATTACAAGTTGGTCGTTCGCATTCCTTCACAACAATTCAACTCAGCGCTGGACCAGATTGAAAAGCTGGCAGCAAACCTAACTCAAAGAAATGTTACCGGTCAGGACGTCACGGAGGAATTCATCGATCTCGAAGCCAGAATTAAGACTCAGAAAGCACTGGAACTTCAGTTCCTGGAGATCATGAAACAGGCAAATAAGGTGGCCGATGCGCTGGAGGTCAACCGGCAAGTAGCTGAAGTCAGAAGTGAGATTGAAAGACTTGAAGGTCGGAAACGTTTTTTGCAGAATCAGTCGGCGCTATCGACTATTACTGTTAACATCAGCACCCCGCGGCCAATCGCTGTAAGCGCTTCAGGATTTGGGCACAGTGTTAGGGAAGCAGTATCAGATAGTCTCGACCTAGCCTCGGGCATGATTCTCTTTTTCGTGCGCTTCGTTATAGTAATGGCGCCAATCGTAGTGTTCGTGCTTTTGCCTTTGACTGTAGTCGCACTATATTTGCGGCGCAGGGCTAAACGAATTCGGCCGGCAACACTCGCGGCTAACCCAATAACTGAGTGAGGTGACAACTAAACTTTGATTCGCCCAATGGTTTTCCTACTGCTTCTGCTGGCAGGAAGCATCTCTTGCTCAACTCAGAAGGTAGAGAATAATCCTACTACGGCTTCCACCTCTCCGGCGGCCTCGACGCAACCGCGTAATTCCGCCGACATGGTGAAAGCAGTAGCGCTGCCGGCTGAAGTCAAACCGAACGACACGACGGAAGCGACGGTGCAAGTGACCGTTCAGAAGGGTTATCACATTAACGCCAATCCGCCGACGTTCCCTTACTTGATTGGCACCGAACTGTCACTGCAACTGTCGCCCCCACTGTCCGTTAGTTTCATTGTCTATCCAGATCCAATCACCAAAACCTTTCCCTTTGCCGAGAAACCACTCGCGGTTTACGAAGGTACCGCAACGCTGAAGGTCCGCCTTAAGGCGGATAAATCAGCTCAACCGGGAACGCAAAACCTTTCAGGAAAACTACGCGTCCAAGCTTGTGACGATCAGGTCTGTTATGCTCCTGGAACTTTAACCTTGAGCATTCCGTTGACTATCAAGTGAAACGTTTCTGGAACATCGTTGCGGTGGCTTGCGCACTTGTCGCCGTAATACTTCTCATTTGGCAAGACTACGACAAGGCATTCGTTCTCGCAGCCGTTGGAGCAATTGCGTGGTTCCTAAACTATCGGGTGCAGATGCGAGAATTTGTTAAAGCAAATGAACCTGCGGAGCATGATGACGACGACTGGGAAAGTGATGAAGACGAATAAACCTAATTCAATTCTGTGCGGCTTTCAACACTTCTCGAAATACAACCGACCGCAGTCGGTGGATAGTTCATATACGCTGCTTAGGAGGCGATCGTTCTTGAACAACTGGAAGCTAAGTATTCCAGAGCTGGACAATGGGGCCCTTCATAATCCAAGTATGAACAATCCACCGGCTGCGGTCGGTGGTATTCAACACCCTTTGTGTAAAGCGCTCGCGTGCATCATCTTCGCGCTGCTATTGCTACCCGCATCTATCCGCGCATCAGACGAATCTGAAGTGCGCGATATGGTGAGTCGAGTATTCGAGCAGCTCAAAGCGCACGACTACGGTAGTTTGTATGACGCTCTGCCAGGTTCATCACGCACTCGGATGTCTCGCGAACGCTTTGTTAGTGCGCTGGAACGTGCGCAGGGAATCTATGAACTTGATCGACTGGAAGTTGGGGCGCTTAAAGTTTCCGGAGACATAGCAGTAGTAGATACGGTGTTATATGGCAGGGTCACTACCCCAGTTGAACTTGAAGGAAAAATTGTTGCTCAACAATACCTGGTGCGTGAAGACGGTAAGTGGCGGGTGGCAACAGGAGATCAAGCAACCATCAAAAAATTTCTTGCAACGCATCCGGCTTTTGCGAAGGGGTTTCGAATCAAACAACCCAGGATATTTGTGAAACAAGACGACAAGTGGGTCGAGTTTGCGCCACAATCTCGCCGGCGCACCTAAGAAGCAGTGTGTATGCAATAGGACCTATAAGACCTATGAGACCTATTATTGGTCCTATAGGTCTTATTCCTATTGTTAGCTCAGTAACAAATCCTCAAATGACAACTGCGCATCATCAACTCGTTCGGTGTATTCACCATGCCGGATACGGTAACGAGGAACTTCAAGGGCTTCGCGGACCGCGTCGAGGTGAAATCGAATGATCTTTGGAGTGAGGCGCACCGACGGTATCCGTCGCTTTTGTGCCAACCTGCGTACGGTGGATTCGCTCACCTGTAGTATTTGAGCAAGCTGCTTGGCGGTCAGGAATTCTTCGCGTTCTTCCATGGTGGTAATGGCGATGATTTACTAGACGAATCGTAACGCAACCAATCGCGAGCCACCAAACATAAAACAGGGATTTCAATTTCAGATTTCAGATTGTTGATTTCAGATTCGCAGACGCCCGGAGTTGACGAGGTAGCGCCAATCTGAAATCTGAAATTTGAAATCTGAAATTGGGCGTTGGGTGAGGTTTTCGGGCTTAGGGTTTCGGCGGAGGAGTTCTGGAAAGCGCCACACGGTAAACTGCTGCGCCGTCCACATCAACGTCCTTGGTAATAGGTTCGCTGTCATCAATCTTTAGCGTAACTCTGTATTTCGCAAGTTCAGGTGAGAGCCGGAATACAAACGATCCGGTTTCAGAGGTTACCCGGCTGTCAATTTTCTTTGTCGAACCATCATCCGATATTTTTGCCAGTTCAACCTTTGCATTTGGAACGCTTCGACCGTTCGCATCAAAGACACTGCCGCGAATGAAAGCAATCGAACCTTCGTCGATGGTAAGAACCAAACGATCGCCTAGCGAACGTGTCTTGCCGGCTTTCACTTCGACATTCTCTATCGTGCCGATGCTTAAACCCGGTTTGCGAAAGGTCAATCCGTAGACTCCAGGCATCAGATTGGTCAGTGAGAAGTCACCATTCTTGTCAGTGGTTGTTTTGGTAAACTCCTTATCGCCCTGGCGAAGTAGAACTGTTACGCCACTCGCTGAACCCGTTTCGACCCGCACCTTCCCTTTTACCGCTCCCTTTGTTTTATCCTGCGAGTACGCCACCACAAAGGTACTAATAAGGACAACCAATAAAGATAGAGCTTTTTTGAATCTCACGAACCAACCTCCACGTACTAAGGAATGGCGCTTTCGGCGATCAGGCCGGATGATAACACCTTCTAAGGGAACTCGCCCTCCGGCAGAATACAAGACAGTTGATGCCTGAGCGGAGTTCCATGTTGTCCGATATGCTACGGTATAATCCTCAGGTCTAGCGGTTTAAGGAATGTATTAATGCTTAAGATTTCCTCGGCAGTCTCTATCTATTCGCTGCTGATTATTTGCGTCTGTCTCACTGTGGCTACGCCCGGTGCCCCTCAAACACAGGACAGCCAGCCGCAACGTCCAAGAAAAGTTTTTCCTAAGCAACAGGAGCCGGAAGATGTTTTGCGTTTTGACACCGACCTTGTCTCAGTCGACGTAACTGCAATCAACAGCCAGGGCTTCCCCGTCAAAAATCTGAAACAGGAAGACTTCAAAGTTTTTTCCGATGGAGTCGAGCAACCGGTGTCGTTTTTTCAGATCGAAAAGCGCGAAGGAGAAGCGCGACCGTTAGCTATCGTGTTCGCCATCGACATTTCAGGCAGTATGACGAGCGAAGAGATGGAACGTGTAAGAGTGGCGCTGCAATTGTTTTCTAACCAACTATCGAGCCACCCAGTTTCATATGCAGTGATGACGTTTGGCATGCGAGTTAAGACAGTTCAGAAGTTTACGAGCGATCCAAAGAAACTTGACGAAACAATGCGGAGACTCACTATAGATCCAGATAGTGGTCTCTCAACTCATACCTACGACGCCGTCGATGATGGGATTCGATTGTTAGTCAGGAGCGCACCCCGAACCAAAGAAAAGAGACTCATGAAGCGGGCCGTGTTGGTGGTAACTGATGGCTTTCCGGTTGGCGACACGGTTGCGCCCAGTACGGTGATCGAACGTGCAAATACTGCAGACGTCAGTATCTTCGTTGTCACTCTACCTTCGTATTCTCGAATGATGGCATCGTCGAATCAGTCGCCCTTACCAACACCATT
>JBKPQV010000704.1:0-5752 GCA_046734235.1 Acidobacteriota bacterium | reverse complement strand
AGTCAGCGCATCCCAACTATCTGGCGAATACCCGAGCCGGAACGTTTTTTTCGTTTCGTCTGTGATCTCGCGCTGGTCCAGGTAGTCGCGAGCTATGCGTGCTTCACCGGTTGTTTCTAATTGCTGCTCCCACCAATCAAGAGCCCACTGGTTTAGTTGAATGACCTCATCCGCTTCCGCCCTCTTTATGGCAAAGCGCTCGTCGTCGATCAGTTTCGGCAGTGGCATGCCGACCCTATCAGCTACGATTCTGATCGCGTCGCCGTATCCCACACCTTCAATCTCTTTGACAAAACTAATAACGTCGCCACCTTTGTGACAACCAAAACAATAAAAAATCTCTTTTGTTGGACTTACTGAAAATGAAGGCGTTTTCTCTTTGTGGAAGGGACAACACGCCATCCAGTTGGCGCCCTTTTTCTTTAACTGAACGTAGTCCTGGACAACGCGAACAATGTCAGCCTGACGCTTTAGATCATCAACGAATGTTTGTGGGTAACGCATGGGGGCGACTATTGTCTCAACTCGACCAGGGTTGCGCCAGCACCGCCTTGATCTGGAGGAGCTGAAAGAAATCGGGAAACGTGTGGATGGCCTTTTAACAACTCACCAATGGCGCGCCGCAATGCACCAGTTCCATGTCCGTGTACTATACGCACCTGGCTCAAGCTTGCCAGTGATGCTTCATCTAGAAATTTGTCCACCGCATCTACGGCCTCATCCGTCGTTTGGCCTATCACATTTAACTCGGATCGACTCGGTTGATCAGCGGCGCTCAGGTGTATCTCTGTTCCCGCGCTGCGCATAAGTTTTTCCAACTTTCCTTTTGCCTTTTGCTGTTCCGGTGCCGCCTCGACCAGTTCAAGGTTCTCAAGCCTCTCCCTGAACCGCAGCGCTTTAACGCGCACTTCCGCTTCGCCGTCCTTGATTTGATCAACAATTCCTACCGAACCAAACGATCGCAGCCTTACTTTGTCGCCGATCACAATGGCGCGTTCACCAGCCGAAACATATTCTTCAATGGGTTCGTCTTGTTTTGTTAAGACTTGACCTTCACGAATAATCCGAACTCCTTTAGATGCGACATTGTCGGTCGATGTTCCCAGCGATTCCTTGGCTGCCCTGGTAGTACGCTGCGCTTCCCGCTTCATCTCTGATGCCTGGCGCTGAACTTCTCGTTCTGTCCGTAGGCGCTCGGTGCGATCCTGAATCTTAGAAGCCAGTTCAAGTGATCGTCTTTCAAATTCAGCCACAGTCCGTTGCATTACTTGCTCGAATGTCGACTGTCTTTCCTGTTCCCTTTTCGCGGCCACCTTATCGAGTGATGCGAATTTTTCAGCGACTGCGGCCCTCTCCTCTTCCAGGGCACAGCGTTGCGCTTCCGCATCCTCTGTTTCCTGTTTGATGCGCTTTAAGTATTCGGCTGCTTGCAATGATGAATCGTTAACTGCTTCTCTCGCGTTTTCAATTACTAGTTGCGGCACACCAAAGCGCCGAGCAATTTCAAGTCCGGATGAGGCTCCCGCAACCCCAACGATCAATCGATAAGTAGGTTGTAGAGTTTTTTCATCAAATTCGACGCTCGCATTAATAACGTCCTCCTCATTGCCGGCGTACATCTTTAGCCCGCTGTAGTGGGTCGTTGCAATTACGTGAGCATTGCAAACGCGACGAAAATGATCGACGACAGCCACGCCAAGTGCCGAGCCTTCTTCCGGATCTGTTCCTGTTCCTACTTCGTCTAATAGAACTAAGGCTGGTGCCTCACAAACTTCGATCATTCTCGCAATGTTTGCTGCGTGGGAAGTGAACGTTGATAGATTTGCCGCAAGCGATTGGTGGTCGCCGATGTCCGCCAGGATCGAGCTATAGAATGGAAACCGCGCAAACCTCGCAGGCACAGAAATTCCCGACATCGCCATCAACGACAGCAACCCGGTGGTCTTTAAGACAACAGTCTTTCCCCCAGCATTCGCGCCGGAGATGACCATTGCATTCCTTTCGTTATCGAGCCCAAAAGAGACAGGTACTATCTCGACGCCGGTTGCACGAAGGTTTTCTTCCAAAAGTGGATGACGAGCTTCTCCTAATTCCAACTGACCGCTTCCTGTTTGTGGTGTTTCGATTGTCGGAATAACGCAATTGAATCTTCTGTGAAATGCAGCTTTCGCATTTATTACATCAAGATCAGTAACTACACCGGCGGCCATTTCGACAGCAGGTAACTGAGCTCGAAGCTCCTCGCTAAGTGTAAAAAGAATCCGAGCAATCTCACGTGCTTCTGCTTCATGCAGACTTTGTAGTTCGTTATTTGCCTCGATAGTCTCGAGCGGTTCGACAAAAGCTGTAGCGCCGGAAGATGAATAACCATGGGCTACACCTTGAACTCGGCCGCGGTGATCGGCCTTTACAGGGATGACGAAGCGATCATTGCGTATTGTTACCAGTTCGTCCTGGATTGATTCGGCAGATCTGCGCATCAGGCTTTCGAGAGAACGCGTGATACGCGAGCGCAACACACTTATTTCATGACGTATGCTGGCAAGTTCCGGGCTAGCGCGATCATCGACCTCACCACTGGGAAGAATCTTGTTGGTTATGCGCGCTATCAGCGTATTCAGATCTCTCGGCAGATGTTCAACTAGTCCCCATAGAACAGGGGTTGAATCTCGTTCAGCAAGTATGGCGGAGCGCGCTGAAAGTGCCTGTTCACAAATCCGCGCCATTTCAAGGAGCGTAAGTGCGTCGACAGCGTTTCCTTCAATTCGCAACCTGCCAAAAGTTTCTGACGGGTCAGCAAATTCGCTGAACGAAAAACTTACTCCCCGATTGCTCAGCGCCACACATTCCCTGACAGCTTTAAGTTCGTGCTGAAGGCCTTCGAATTCGGTTATTGGAGTAAGCGCAACTATCCGTGCTCGGCCGACCTCGGTTTGAGCGCCACGTCTTATCAGCTCAAGCAGCTGCTGGTATTCCAAAGTTGTGAATGCCTGGTTGTTCACTGGTTAAATCGTGATCGCTTGATCACAAACCCCTTCGCCGTCTTTCCCGCCCACGAATGATTTCGGGAAACAGCATGTTGGTGTTCAGCAGAGAGATCTCTCTGCCGTCAAAGTTGATTCGTTGTCGAATCAAGCTCGAAGCTGAATCCTCTTCAGTTTGATTTACCTCGATAACTTCGCCTGCTTCGTCAATCGCCAGGGCCAATTGTTCGTCGCCGCTAAGCGCAACAATAAAACTAGTCGTGCGGTTTATAGGCTTGTCAAGAAGTTTAGTTATATCTACAACGGTATACATTCGGCCCAACACACTAACAACACCCAGAACAGACTCCGGGGCAAAAGGTAGCGGCGTTGGTTGAGCCCCTTCGACGACAGTCAACACTTCTGATGCCGGAATGCCGAGAGTCAGTGAGTTGACCAGTAGCAATTGATAACTGCCACCCGATGAGTTGTCACTTTTCGCTGCCACGTTTTTGAAAAGGTTACAACTTGAGAAGTGAACAGACAAATAGGGAAATCAATCCACCGATTACGCCGATTCTACGTTAGTTGCTGATTGCTGATTTCTGATTGCTGATTTTTGAAAAGTAATAGCTGGCTACCCCAAATCAGCAATCTTCAATCATAAATCAGCAATGAATCTAGAATCGGTGTAATCGGTGGATGATTGCCGCTCATTCAATTGCGATTCCTGGGTTAGAATATTCTCAAAAAGATTAACGGAGGGCTCACATGGATGAGTTTGATCGTTATCGCGCAGAAATGAACGAGAAGTTAACGGGAAGTAGTCACCTGGGAATCAAGAGATTTTTTGCGCTCGATACACAAGCCTACGAGGATGGCGCGCTCGACAAGCGAACGAAAGAACTGATGGGCCTGGTTGCCTCAACTGTTTTACGGTGTGATGATTGCATCACTTATCACATCAAACAGTGTGTAGGGATTGGAATAAACCGCGACGAATTCCTTGATGCCTTCAACGTTGCGCTTGTTGTTGGCGGTTCAATTACAATTCCACATCTGCGACGTGCTATCGACCGCGTTGACCAGTTGCTTGCGGGAAATGTCCAGCCGTCTGAACCCCCGCCGACTATGCATCAACATTAAATCCAACGAGCGACGTTTACTCGTACTTACGAGACCAGTGTCGAATGCTGAAGGTTAAGTTACAACAAATTTCGCGGCAGAGTAGCCGTTTGATAGTAGTGCTTTTGGGACTCTTCATGCTTTCGCCTGTGGTGTTTTCCAGCGGAGGTCCGTATATGTCAGTGCAAGATCCAGCTCGCGTGCGCGCTCCAGAAATAAAGGGTGGTCGGGGATGGCTAAATACCGATAAGCCCCTCTCGATTGCAGCACTTAAAGGAAAATTTATCCTGCTTGATTTCTGGACCTACGGTTGCATTAACTGCATTCACATCATTCCGGATCTCAAAAAACTTGAAGCGAAATATCCCAACCAGCTCGTAGTGATTGGAGTTCATTCAGCAAAGTTTCAAAACGAGAAAGAAACCGAGAATATCCGACGAATCATTTTGCGATATGAGTTAGAGCACCCCGTGTACAACGATGCCGATTACGCTGTCTGGCAAAGCTATGGGGTTCGAGCTTGGCCCACACAAGTTTTGATTGATCCTAATGGCTATGTCGTTGGTTCGGTTTCTGGCGAAGGAAACTACGAGGTCATAGACAATGCTATTGCCAAGCTCTCCGACGAGTTTCGTAAACGCGGAGAATTGAACGAACAGCCACTCAAATTGGTTCTTGAACGCGCCAAGGTTGGGGATCTTCCACTTGCTTTCCCGGGAAAATTGCTTGCAGATGCTGCTAGTGATCGTCTCTTCATTGCTGACTCAAATCACAATCGCCTGGTAATTACGAAACTTGATGGGACGCTAATTGAAACTATTGGCACTGGTGAGCGAGGCTCTACTGATGGTCCATTTGACAAAGCCACGTTCTTTCGTCCACAGGGATTGGCATTATCAGGTGATTTTCTTTACGTGGCCGACACTGAAAATCATTTGATTCGCCGGATTAATTTGAAGGCTCATTTGGTGGAGACCATTGCCGGAACCGGCAAACAATCTTTGGAGCGTTTTAAGGATGGCAAGGCTCGAAGTGTTGCCCTGAGTTCGCCCTGGGATCTCCAATTAGTAGGATCAACACTTTATATTGCGATGGCTGGACCACATCAGATCTGGAAACTCGATCTGGACAAGGATGAAGTTTCCACTTTTGCGGGTTCAGGTCGTGAAGCTCGTCTGGATGGCCCCGTGCTGGAGGCTGGCTTTGCGCAGCCTTCCGGAATCGCAACCGACGGAGAGAAGCTGTTTGTAGCAGATAGTGAGTCGAACATTATTCGAGCAATCGATCTCGGAGAGGGACAAGTTAAGACCCTCGTGGGCGGTGACTTGTTTGAGTTTGGCGATGTCGACTCAATCGGAGACAACGTTCGACTTCAGCATCCACTAGGGATCGTAACCGTTGGCAGCAAGTTGTTGATTGCTGATACCTACAATCACAAGATCAAGGAGCTGGATCCGAAAGCGCGAAAGGTTAGTACGTTGGTCGGTACTGGAAAACCGGGACAGGCCGATGGATCTTCACCGTCGTTTTACGAGCCGGGAGGCTTGAGTGTTGCGAATGGAAAGCTCTATGTCGCAGATACAAATAATCACGCTATCCGGGTCGTAGACCTCAAATCGAAAAAGACTTCAACCTTACGCATCAGCGGCTTAACGCCCCCGAGC
>JBKPQV010000703.1:0-3297 GCA_046734235.1 Acidobacteriota bacterium | reverse complement strand
GCGCTAGGCCCCCAGTCCTCAGCGGTCGTGAACATTCTCGATAACACAACCGGGCAAATAATAAATCCGATCGACCTGACAAGCGGTTTTGTCCGTCAGCATTATCGCGACTTTCTCAATCGGGAAGCCGATCAAGTGGGTCTCAGTTTCTGGATTAATAACATCGATTCGTGTGGCGCCAACTCTCCGTGTCTTGACGCCAAAAGAGTGAACACATCTGCTGCCTTCTTTCTGTCAATTGAATTCCAACAGACTACTTACTTAGTCGAACGAGTCTATAAAACGGCATACGGCGATTCCGGAGGCATCTCGATGTTAGGCGGGTCGCACACGATAGCTGTCCCGTCGGTACGAATGCAGGAATTGTTCGGCGATAGTCACGAGATTGCCCAGGGCCTAATTGTTGGCCAGCCTGGATGGGAACTGCTCCTGGAGAATGGCAAGCTGGCTTATTTCAACGAATTTGTGCAACGCTCCCGATTCGTTAGCGATTTTCCAACTTCGATGACACCGGCACAGTACGTCGACAAGTTAAACGTTAATGCAGGTAACGTCTTGTCAGCTAGCGAGCGGACGATCGCAATCAATTTATTCGCAAACGCAGGTGACACAAGTAACGTGACTGCACGAGCGCGTGCGTTGCAACAAGTTGCAGAGGATCAGGATCTTTTCAATGCGGAGTTCAACCGTGCCTTTGTGTTAATGCAATATGTCGGTTATTTAAGGCGAAACCCAGACGACGCGCCGGATAATGACTACACCGGTTACGATTTCTGGTTGCAGAAACTGAATCAATTCAACGGAGACTTTGCGAAGGCAGAGATGGTCAAGGCGTTTATTAATTCTGATGAGTACAGGCATAGGTTTGGGATGTGACCCCCGGGTATTTCAGATTTCAGATTTCAGATTGTTGATTGTTCGTCTGGCTAATCGCTCATTTCTACGAAGGCCGGGAAATTCAATCTGAAATCTGCAATCTACAATCTGAAATCTCACCATGAAACCCGAAAGATGACATTTTCCTTGCTCCTTCGTAGAATTTGTCCGAACGTATTTTTCCTTTCGGAGCAAATGTGAACTCAGCCAGCACGTCTATAACCGCCAAACAAATTGCAGAGCTAACCAACGCAAAACTTACCGGCGACCACGCAACCACTATCACAGAAGTAACACACGATTCGCGGCGAGCAAGCAATGGAAGTCTGTTTGCAGCTGTTCGTGGTGCACTTTTCGATGCGCACAAATTCGTGCCCCAGGTTATGGCCCAGGGCGCCGCAGGTGTCATTTCTGAAATGGATCCTCCCGAGAACTTTTCCGGAGTTTGGCTCCAGGTTCCCGAAATTCGTCGCGCGATGGCCCTTGCTGCGGCTGAGGTTCAACACCATCCTTCACGCGAATTGAATCTCGTTGGCATCACGGGAACAAACGGCAAGACCACGACTGCGTACCTGGTTGCTTCGATTCCCGAAGAAGCAGGCGAACTAGTTGCCATGACCGGCACTGTCGAATACCGCCTTGGAAAGCAACGCTTCAAGGCCGATCGCACAACTCCGGAAGCGCCAGACATGCAACGACTGTTACGCCAGGCTGTAGAAATTGGTTGTCGAACGGCTGTAATGGAATGTTCGTCGCAAGCGATGGATTTTCACCGTTGCGATGAACTTGAGTATGCTGTTGCAGTGTTCAGCAACCTCACACGTGACCACCTCGATTATCACAAGACCATGGAAAACTATTGGTACGCGAAGCAGCGACTGTTTGACGGTCGATTAGGGACGCGTCCAAAAACTTCTGTCATAAATGTCGACGATCCTTATGGCGTTGAACTCGCTGACCGTTTGAGCAACGAAGGATTACATGTCGTTCGTTACGCGGTTAAGTCAGATGCTGACGTAACTGCACGCTACGCGGAGTTTTCGTTGAACGGAATGACATTCAACCTTGCCACACCGCAGGGCAAAAGAGAATTCCATTCGCCGCTCGTTGGCCCACCGCATATCTACAATACACTGGCAGCAGTAGCGAGTGGATTAGCATTGGGCTACTCGTTAGATACTGTTTCAAGCGCACTTGAGAAGTGTACCGGTGCTCCAGGTCGTTTCGAGCGGGTTAACCATCCGGGAGATTTTTCTGTAGTAGTTGATTACGCGCACAGCGATGATGCCTTGTTGAATGTCTTGAAAACCGCTCGAGACGTAGTGAAGGGAAGAATCATTACCGTTTTTGGTTGTGGCGGCGATCGTGATCGTTCCAAGCGAGCGCCGATGGGCGAAGCTGCCGGTAGTTTGAGTGATGTGGTCATACTCACGTCTGACAATCCACGCACAGAAGACCCCGAACAGATACTTAGCGATGCAGAAGTTGGAATTCAAAAAACCGGCAAACCTTATCGAAAGATCGCTGATCGTACGGAAGCAATTAATCAGGCAATTGCGGAGGCTTCTGGTGGCGACCTGGTTTTGATTGCGGGCAAAGGTCACGAGGATTATCAGATCATCGGTCGCGAGACGTTGCACTTCGATGACAAAGAAGTTGCTAGGGCAGCTCTTGCGCAACGCGCCTGACTTTGAACTCGTGAGCCACAAACTAACAAATAAAATCATCGGTATCTTTTTTCTTCCCTGGGTGCTTTGCCTGATCTTGGCGTGTCGACAGGGTCCAAAAACTGTACATGCCGAACCATCCGTTCCGCCGACGTTGCCTTCTGATCAGTATGGCCAACCAATAGTTGTTGGACGGCTCAAGAATCCTTCCATAGATGAAAGCAGTGGGCTTGTCGCATCACGCACCATGCCGGGAGTGTTTTGGACCCACAACGACTCTGGCGGTGGACCATACGTTTATGCCTTCGATTTGAACGGCGACTCTGTTGGTGTGTGGCGAGTGAGTGGCGTCGATCCTGACGATTGGGAAGATGTTTCAATTGGACCAGGACCGCAGGCTGGTATCACCTATCTTTACATCGGGGACATCGGCGACAACGATTCGGCACGTAGAGAGATTGTTGTCTACAGAGTTGTGGAGCCGAAGGCGGGGCCTGAGGATCGCAAGTCGTCGAAATCGAAGCCTTTGCTCACTGAATCCGCTGAAGCAATTAGGTTGCGCTACCCTGATGGCAAACACGATGCGGAAGCACTCATCGTCCATCCCGTGAGTGGGAACATTTATATAGTGACTAAAGTCGCTCTCCAGAGTGCCGGGATTTATGAAGCTGCACCACCCTTCGATACATCAAGGCCGATAACTATGAATCGGATCGGAGAGTTGAAACCAACAAGTGTGTTTGGGGGAATCATC
>JBKPQV010000702.1:0-20743 GCA_046734235.1 Acidobacteriota bacterium | reverse complement strand
GTCGACTACCGCCTGCTGGCACTTCTCAGGAAAACCCGGCAAACTCAGGTGGCGAATTGAGGTAGTGGGAACCGATCACGTCCCCTTTAAAGAAGACCTATAGGGCCAATTGGACCTATAAAATTACAACCATGTGCGGCATTTGCGGAGTTTGGGAGTACGGTGCGAGCGCGGGGCGAGTTGAAAGGTCGCTGATCGCACGCATGCGTGATGAGATGACTCATCGCGGGCCGGATGATTCAGGCGACCTGATCTTCGACGAAGGGAATGGTGGGTTTGGCTTTCGCCGACTTTCGATCATTGATCTAACCGCCGCAGGTCACCAGCCGATGCACGGTTGTGATGAGCGCACCTGGTTAGTCTTCAACGGGGAAATCTACAACCACGCCCAACTACGCGCCGGCCTCGAAGAACGCGGTCACAAATATTCATCACGAACAGATTCAGAAACCATTCTTCACCTCTACGAGGAACGCGGACTAGACTTTGTTCACGACATCGAAGGAGATTACGCGATTGCTATTTGGGATGATGAAGAAAGCCGCCTGGTCCTCGTTCGAGATCGAATTGGTGTCAAGCCCCTCTACTACAGTTTCAAAAACGGCCGGTTAATCTTTGCGTCGGAAATTAAGTCGATCCTTCAACATCCTTCTATTACGCCCGAGATCGACGAGTTGTCGCTTTATCATTACCTGACGTTTCTAACGACACCTGCTCCCAATACTCTATTCAAAGATATTCACAAGCTGCCAGCTGGTCATATGTTGATCCTTGGGCGCGATGGTCAGCTCAATGTCCAACAGTACTGGGACGCGTTACCTCCACCAAAAGAACTGCAACGTACCGAAGAAGAGCACCGCGCAGAAATTCTTCGACTTCTTCGCGATTCGATCAGGAAGCGAATGATGTCAGACGTCCCATTTGGAGTTTTCCTTTCTGGTGGGGTCGATTCTTCAGCAAACGTCGCGCTTATGTCGGAACAAATGTCCCGACCGGTCGAAACATTCACTGTTGGTTTTAGCGATGCCGAATATTTGAACGAACTTAAGTCTGCAAGGCGCATAGCCAGCCAATTTGAAACAAATCACCACGAAGTGATCATCTCGGAAAAGGAGATGAAAGAATTTCTTCCTGACTTGATATTTCATCAGGACGAGCCCATTGCTGATCCAGTTTGCGTTCCTCTCTTTTATGTCTCGAAATTGGCTCGCGATTCTGGAACGATTGTCGTTCAAGTTGGAGAAGGTTCCGACGAGATCTTCAGCGGGTATGACAATTACGTCCGCCATTTGAATATCTATGAGCGGTTTTGGCGGCACGCTGAAAGTGTTCCGCTTCCGTTACGCCGAGCCATCTCAAATGTTTCCCGTCCAGCCCTTGAAGCTACTGGTAGAAAACGAGTCGCGATCGAGTTGATACGCAGGCTGGGCGCTGGCGAGCCGCTGTTCTGGGGAGGAGCGATTGTTTATGACGAGACCTTCAAGCCACGTGTGTTGTCGCAAAGCATCCTGGACAGGATGAACGGACATTCGTCCTTGCAGGTGGTTGAAACTTACCTTAAGCATATTGAACGCGAACGGCCCGAGGCTGACTTTCTTTCGCGCATGACCTACCTCGAATTGAAACTACGTTTGCCTGAGTTGTTGTTAATGCGTGTCGATAAAATCACAATGGCGACAAGTGTGGAGGCGCGTGTTCCATTTTTGGACCATCATCTGGTTGAATATGCAATGGCATTGCCGCGTTCTCTGAAAGTGCAGGGCACTACTGGAAAGCATATCCTTAAGCGGGCGCTGGAAGATGTACTTCCGCATGACCTCTTGTATGAAAAGAAGCGGGGCTTTGGAGCACCCGTGAGGGAGTGGTTTCGCGAAGGCTTAGGTGGCTGGTTTGATGAGCATCTTTTAAATTCCCGGATGCGTTCTCGTGATTTCTTGAATTACGAATTCATAGCCAGAATGTTGGCCGAACATAGAGACAAGTCGAAAGACTGGGGTTTTCACTTGTGGGCCCTGTTAAATGTTAGCCTGTGGTATGAACGGTGGATCGATTCGAAATGACGTGAGCAACCGCTGGGGATGACTGATCTCGGGTTAAAGACTCATGAAGATCTCTGGGGCTACAGAAAACGCCTGAGATTTATTGAAGCGATCATCCAGGATTTGTTCGCGTCGAGTACTTCGGGTGACGTCAAAATCCTGGACGTCGGTTGCGGTAATGGTTCGCAGTTAGCCGTACCGCTTCTAAACAGAGGTTTCAGTGTAACTGGTATCGATATTGATGAGCGTTCGATTTCGAAAGCGAAGACGCTGGCATCAGGAATCCTGAATTCACAGTTTCTTTGCTGTAAGCCAGAGGATCTGTCGCCCGACTCGAGTTACGACGTCGTTATACTTTCGGAAGTCTTAGAACACCTTGTAGAACCCGGAGCACTACTCCAGTCTTCTGTCGATCGGATCGGTCGCGGAGGCATCTTGATCGTTACTGTTCCCAATGGATATGGCGAATTTGAGTGGGACTCCTGGATATTCAATCGGTTGAAGTTGCAATTTGTGGTAAATGCATTAGCGAGAAATAGTCAGGACGTTCTGGGTGCAACCGAGAATCACGAATGCGGACATGTACAGTTCTTTACTCAGGAGAGATTAAAGCGCCTTTTTTCCGATTGTCATTTAACAATTATTCGTGAGGAACCCGGAGTCTTTATTAGTGGCCCTATCGTTGGGCATACACTTGCGAGATCGCGCCGTTTTGTTGATTGGAACGCTCGCGTTACTCAGCGACTGCCATTCTCCTGGGCCAGTTCGTGGTATTTTGCTTTGCGGCCTGAGAAATAAAGTGCCGCAGTCCTCTCTCAGTTAATAGTTGGAGCGATTTAGATGAAGATAGTCTTGCTTGTGCTCAGCGGGGATTCCACTCAGGTGCAGCAGAGGCTTCGCTCCGAATACCCGAATGCCAAAATTGAGGTAGTTCAACGGGGAAACGTTCAAGGTGCATCTTTCGCTAAGCAACTGCGAAAGTTTCGTTCGCTTCGTCCGGATGTATTTGCAATTGCTACCGAGCGGCTTTCATGGCAGCGCGGACAAAATCTTTTCATGCTGTTCGGCGCACTTACCGGCGCTAAAGAGATCGCGATGCTCGATGGCCATGGAGGCGAACTCAAGCGTACCAGGGCAAGCGTATTACTTGGCTCTCCGTATCGATTGAGTATCGATACTTTCTGGAACGTTCAAAAGTTCTCACAATCTCGTCGGGAATTAAACCAGATCGAAAACCAGGTTCATCTTGCGAAGGTTAACACCGAGCGGCGTGCAACCACCCGTCCTCGCATTATGTATCTACGTTCCACACCAGGACCGGGCACACAGGTTGGTGGCGCGGCGAGTCACATTAAAGGAGTTATCGAAGGACTAATCCAGCTTGGGGCTAGCGTTGAAATGGTCAGTAATGATCATATTGCCGGCTTTGATGCCACGCACACTCCTTTAACTCTCATCGAGCCTGTGTCGAGCGGTGGAACGCGTGCGATGTTCGACATAAACAACAACTTAAACTTCACCCATGCGTTGTTGCCACTGATTAATGGAAACGCACCTGATTTCATGTATCAACGCTACGCCCGTTTCAGTTGGGCTGGCGTGGCTGCTGCACTAAAGGCCGAAAGACCATTGTTTCTTGAATACAACGGTTCAGAAGTGTGGGTGGGTCGACACTGGGATCATGTCGGACGTCTTGAACTTCTTGAGCGCTATGAACAGCTAAACCTCGAAGCGGCGACGCGAATTTTTGTCGTTTCGCAGGTTGAACGCCGCAATCTCGAGAAGCGAGGTATAGAGCCAGAAAAGATCATCGTTAACCCAAACGGCGTTGATGCAGAAGTGTTTCATCCCGATGCAGGTGGAAATGATGCCAGGCGTTCTCTTGGTTTTAAGCCCAATAACATTGTCGTCGGTTTCGTTGGTACTTTTGGGCCCTGGCATGGCGTCTCAGTTTTAGCGAACGCTATTAAGTCGATCTCTTGCAACGGAACTATCCGGTTTCTGCTGGTGGGAAATGGCAGTTTGCACAGCGACGTTCAAAACCTGCTGCAAGATGAGACTGAAAAAGGCCGTGTGATCTTTACCGGACCTGTCGAACACGGAAAAGTTCCGGCACTCCTCGATGCATGCGACATTCTCGCTTCGCCTCATGTGCCTCTGACCGATGGCAGTGAATTCTTCGGTTCACCAACGAAGCTCTTTGAATACATGGCAATGGGCAAGGGCATCGTTGCAAGCCGGCTTGGACAGATTGGCGATGTACTGTCGGATGGTGAAACGGCGCTTCTCGTAGAACCTGGTGACCCAATGGCATTGGCGAGAGCGATACAGAACCTGGCTGAATCGAAAACACTTCGGTTACGGCTGGGTGAAAATGCCAGGGAAGTTGCCGTCCGCAACTACACGTGGAAACACAATGCACAACGGGTGCTCGACGCTTACCAGTCGTTGGCAGAGTAAATGTTACTATCAATAATTGTTCCCTGTTACAACGAAGAAGCGGTTGTGCGGTCGACGCACGAGCGGCTGACGAGTGTCTTTAACAAGATGCCGGAAGTAAGCTATGAACTTCTCTTCGTTAACGACGGTAGCATTGATCAAACTCAACAAATCCTGTCCGAACTTCAGCAGAACGACGCCCATGTTCGAGTCCTTCGTCTGTCTCGTAATTTTGGTCACCAGATTGCACTCAGCGCAGGCTTGGAGGAGGCTATCGGAGACGCAGTTGTCGCAATCGATGCTGACTTGCAGGATCCCCCGGAAGTGATTCCGGACATGTTGGATTTGTGGCGTCAAGGAAATCACGTCGTTTTCGGGATTCGAATAGAGCGAGAAGGTGAAAGTAGATTCAAGAATTGGACAGCAAAAGTTTTCTATCGCCTCATTAACCGGCTTTCTGAAACTAAAGTACCGCTCGATGCCGGTGACTTCCGCCTGTTGGATCGAAGAGTTGTCGAAGTAATCAAAGCCATGCCTGAGCGGGCCAGGTTCCTCCGAGGAATGGTAAGTTGGGCTGGATTTCGACAATCATCAGTGCCTTACGTCAGGGCGCCTCGGCAGGCCGGTGAAAGTAAATATCCGCTGGGGAAAATGGTTCACTTTGCAATGGATGGAATCATTTCCTTTTCCCTCGTTCCGCTAAAAATTGCGATCTGGACCGGCTTCTTCGCAATTTGGCTTGCTGTTGCGGGCATAATCGTTGCTGTTGTTGATCGGCTGCTGAATCAGGGTTTGACTCGTGGATGGGCTTCGCTTTTTGTCGCGGTTTTATTCATGGGTGGTGTGCAGCTCGTGTCATTGGGCATCATCGGAGAATATTTGGGCCGCATTTATACCGAGGTAAAACGCCGGCCGTTGTATGTCGTCGAAGAACGACTCGGTTTCGAGAACCATAGAACGAAGGTGATGGTCGGACGTGATGAGGTCGACGCTGTTGTCTAGCACGAAACAGGTTTCGTCCAAAGACACAATTGCATCGACGTCGTTCATACGCTTTTTGTCAAATCGAAAGAGCCTCTTGCTGTTGGTTAGTGTCCTCTCCCTTACATTCGCGGTACGTTTCCTCACTCTACAGTTCATGCGAGCTCACTTGAACGATCCCGGTTGGTTTCAAACTGGTTCATATGCCATATTCGATCGCCAGGCACAAGCAATTCTCGACAAGCAACAGCCTGTCTACTGGATTAACGATTCCACGAGAACAGACCTCGCACAGTATCCTCCCGGGTTTCCGGCTTGGGTTGCCTTGATCTACAAATTTACCGGCGAACACTCCGCCTTTTCAGTTCAAACGGTCCAATGGATCCTTGATCTATTTTTATCAACCGGTTTGATTGCCGGTATTGCCGGAACCGCGTTCGGCTGGCGAGTATTAATTAGCAGTGGGTTCTTATTTGCCTTGTCGTCAGTCCTGGCGTTGTATGCGGCTTATCCTTCGGCCGATACGCCGACGACATGGTTCGTTCTTGGAGGCACATGGTTGGTGCTCCTCGCTGCTAAACGCAGTAGTGTTTGGCTCGCATTAGCTGCGGGATTGTTGCTCGGACTTGCCTGCTGGATTCGCGTGAACCCTTTGTATCTCTGGGTTGCTTGGGCACTAACGCTAATTGTTTTTGTCCGAGCGTCATGGCGACGAAGTCTGCTTATGGTAACGGCGCTTGTCTCAGCGACTCTTATTGTTATTTCACCCATCGTGATCCGAAACTACCTGGTGTTTCCCGACTTCACGCCAACGGGCGGTACGATTGGAACTAATCTTTGGGAGGGACTCGGGGAGACCGAGCTGGGAAGAGACAACGGATTCGCATTTGGTGACGAAAAAATGCTCGAACGCGAGCGGATCAAATTGGGCTTGTCGCCAGATGCAAAGCTTGAGGCTCAATGGCCTGACGGTATTCGACGTGATCGAGAGCGCACGCGTGAGTCGCTAAATTTCATCAAGCAACATCCGATCTGGTATGGAGGGGTGATGCTAAGACGAATGTGGGGCATGCTGAAGATCGCGGGTGCGCCCGTTCCTTATAGCGGGACATGCGGTATCAATGTGACTAGCGCAAAGACGTTGCCGGCGGAGTGGCAGGGCGGAGTAGTTGCCTTCGTGGTGAATTTGCTTGGCATGATTCAGAGTCTATCGAGATATCTCTTTCTTCCGCTGGCTGTCTTCGGGATGTATATCGCCAGTCGCCGTGATCGGGTGTCCACGGCAATTCTGCTTGCGACCGTACTCTATTACCTGGTGCCAGGAACGGCGGCTCATACTGAGATTCGATATGTATTGCCGATGCATGCGCTCTTAATAGTTTTTGCCGGAGTCGCGGTGGATAATTTGTTGAAAATAAAACTTGCGCAGTAATGACTCCCAAATTGCAGAGACAAGACATACACACCAAACAACTGCCACAAGAAATGATGGAGCACACCTACCCGATTCTGTATCGAGTAGAGCAATCGCACTGGTGGTATCAGGGGAGGCGTCGCATTATCGCCGGATTCGTCGGCGACATTTGCAAACAAGTTACAAGTAGACGCCCGCAGATTTTGGACGTCGGATGCGGAACAGGGGCAAATTTACTCTTACTATCAAAATATGGTGATGCTGAAGGAGTCGACGTTTCAGAAGATGCCCTTGCGTTTTGTCGGGAACGTGGTCTCGACAAAGTGAAAAAAGGAGCGGGCGAAGCTCTTCCTTATGAAACCGCCACATTTGATCTCGTCACTGCTTTCGATGTCATAGAACACATGGACGATGACCTCGCAGGACTAAAAGAAATGAGACGAGTGTTGCGACCCGGCGGGCGAGTACTTTTGTTTGTGCCAACCTTTATGTTTCTCTGGGGCTTGCAGGATGAAGTCAGCAATCATCGCCGGCGTTATCGCTTGCCGGAGGTGCGGACTTTACTTGAAAACGCGGGCTTTGAAATCGAGCGCCTTACCTACGCAAACATTACCTTCTTTTTACCAATCTTACTGGTCCGAAAGTTCATGCGCCTGACTGGCCTCAAAGCCGCCACTGAGAACAGCATCAACCTTCCGGCGCTAAATGGCGTATTCGGGTCTCTGTTTGGGTTTGAAAGCACGATGTTGCGTTACGCAAACCTGCCGTTTGGGGTGTCCGGGTTATGCGTGGCTCGAGCAATCCCACCAAGCGAATCACCCAGTGCTCTTTCTTAACTTCCGCAGTTGCTGAAAAACTAATCCTCCCAACCAGCACAACGCTAAGCCTGCGAACACTGTGAAGAAGAAATGGATTACGTATACATACCTTCGTTCGGTATGAAGCAGTGATTGAACGGTAAGGTAATAAATCGGAACCACCAATAGGAGCACAAGTTCGTTCTTCTTTCTCAGGTAGACAGCCAGGCCAATCCCGATCAAAACAAATGGCATAAACAGCGCTGTTGTAAAAAATCGTTGCATGAATCGAATTGGTTGTCGGATGTAGCGCAACCAAATATTAGAGCTTGGTCCAAGGTCAAATACTTGGACGTTTCCGATCGTTATCCCCGACTTCGTGGCAGCGTTATTGGCGATTACAACCTGGACATTGCCATTCGTCGCACTGACGAAAGGGATTTCCAGAAATTGGTAAGGTTGTTCGTAAGCAGACAGTCCCTCAACAAGATCGATATTCTCTATAGCGATAGGTTTCCCGGCCCCCGACTCAATCCTAATCATTACGCGACCTGTCTTTGGTGTGACTTGCATTGTCAACAAGTAATCGTGGAAGGTTTCAACATGAAACGGATTCGTCGTTAGTTGTGTTCCGTATTCATTAAGATCGCCAATGATTTTGATCGACTCGAAATCAAGAGTTGTAACTGAAGCGTTTGGTGAAGTCTGGCTACTGCGCAATAGATCGGCACCAGCCTTTCTCCAAATCAGTTTTCCTGAACTTATGTTGGCGTGTGATGCGGGAGATTCGGCCGAAAGCACTGGCACCGGATCGAGTCGCATTGAAGCAACTGCGCGACGAGCTACTACACTTCCGAACCACAGCGGGCGTGAACTAATAATGTTGAGCCCTCGCGCAGTGCGGTTCCGATCACGCTCAATGCCATCTATGTTAAATAGACCCGTTGCGTATTCTGGTCGGCCTTTTGTTTGAGCTTCCTGACGAATCAACTCGCTGTCGGTTTTAGGGATCCCGAGGCTGCTATCGTAATCAGCTATTCCCTCAAGCAACGTCTGTCCTGCCCCCAGCGAAACCGGAATGAAACGATGAAAGACAATGGCATTTTTGATGGTGACCGGAGCGATGGCGATAACTGCCCCAACGATAACCGCAAATGCCCCAGAATATCGGTTGGATCTTTTAGTTACCCAGCCAGTCGCAACTGCGAGAAATAATGGCAGCAACAAAGCATTTGCCCGCAGCCAACAAGAGATTCCGATCAAGGCACCAGCGCCTACGCAATACCATAGAGAGGAATGCCTTCGATATCGGGCCAACAAATAGATAGCCAATAGCGTTGGAAAGACGATCAAAGAGTCCGGTAACAGCAGCACGGTGAAGTAGGCGAATTGTCGTGAAATCGCTGCGAGCAATCCGGAAACAATCGCAACCGGTAAAGAAAAGAATTCCAAGGCTATTAAGAACAGCAGAACTGTCGCAGCTGAGTCTGCGAAGATTTGCACAAACTGCAATCCCGAATCAACGTCGCTCGAAAACCTTGAGATGACAGCAATCAGAATTGGGTATCCGGGTGGATGACCCAATTGCTCAACATCACTAACAAAAGTTCGGAACTCTCTATTAGTTAGTTGCCTGGCTGACTTTTTGTAGTTTTGAGTAACTGTCGTCTGGACCTTCCACGCATCTCGTCGATTGTCTTGCCATGTCAGTGTGCGCGTCACGAACGACAATAGAAAAAGTGAAACACAGAGCAGGAAGAGCTGTTTGGATGTGGGAAGGGACTCCAAAGTGCGAATAAGCTAGCTGATGGAAGGAAGCAATGGCAACAAAGATCCCGATCATTTTCCATATATCATTTGACATTTGTCGATTTTCATTTTGGTGACTGCCAATTCGTGTTTGCCGCGGAGCGGCCCAAGCATATAGCCCAGGGTGAAGCGAGGCTTTGTGAGCGGAAACCTGGGAAAGCGATTAGAAAGACGACAGCGTCCTGATAGGACGCAAGCGGAAGCGAGTTTTTGATAATCAACTAAAGAAGAGAGGCGTTGAATTTTCGGATGCGGTTTTGTATTCCCGAACGCCTCTCGGTTCGCTAGCGTCCTTTCAGGACGCTCTCGAGATGCCGTCATCACACCTAGGGTTCCGCTCGCAGAGCCTCGCTTCACCCTGGGCTATATGCTTGGGCCGCTCCGCGGCAAAGACGAATTGGCAGTCACCAAAATGAAAATTGAAAAATGTCAAATGATATATGGAAAATGATTTGAGTCTCGAGAAATGCTCCCAACGCACACCTAAGGTATCATTCAGCCCTTGCTAACTGACCGTTCAATAATCTGTTTTGGAGGTGAAGACTGGTGGTATCACCATCCGCACTCAAAGGCACACCTGATGCGGAAGTTCGCGCGCGCCGGCAACAAGGTGATCTTTGTTAATTCCATTTCGATGGGACTCCCTGGTCTGGCCCACAAAGACTTGTTGCCGCGTATCAAACGCAAGTTGGGAAGTTATTCCAAGCTCGCTCGACAGACCGAGGAAGGCATCACGGTTGTCTCACCGGCAAGTCTTCCGTTTTTCGGATCGGCGGCAGCACGCAAAGCCAATCGACAAATGATTGGAGCCCAGATTCGCAAGCTTGCGAAAAGCCGCGGTCTGTCGAAACCGATTCTTTGGATTGCTATTCCGACGGCCGCCGAAATGATCGGGGCGTTTGATGAGTCGACGATCGTCTATCATGTCTCTGATAAGTACGACGCGAATACGATGGACCATGCCACAGACCCGGCATTGATAAGAAAACTTCATGAGCAGGCCATCAATGCAGCGGATCTCGTCTTCTATTCCGGTCGCAAGCTATTTGATGAAGCATCCCTGGGCTGCGAAAAATCTCATCTCCTGGAACAAGGCGTTGACTTTCAGCACTGGGAGAAAACTCGAAACTTACAAGTGGCCCCGGAAATGGAGCAAATCCCTCGACCTCGCCTGGGTTATTTTGGTGCCATTGAGCCGTGGCTTGTTGACCAGGAATTGATCAAACGGGCTGCGGTTGAACGACCCAATTGGCAGTGGGTATTTATTGGTAATCGATCTCGTGGGGTTGAAATAGAAGGATTGCCGAATACTCACTTCCTGCCACCAGTTTCATACGATAAGTTACCGTCATTTGCGGCGGGATTCGACGTTTGTGTTTTACCGTGGGAAACTGAGCAGGCTTTTACCAGTTACGGATCGGCTATAAAAGTACGCGAGTATCTGGCGACCGGAAAACCGGTAGTAATTTCACCTCTGCCGGAATATGAACCAATGGGCAATGTTTTAAGGATTGCGCGCAGTCGCGACGAGTTTCTAAGGTTGGTAGAAGAAGCGTTGAGCGAGTCTGATTCAGCACTGGCAACAAAACGGCAGGCATCTGTTGCGTCGGGCACCTGGGACGCTCGCGCTGAATGGGTCAGCAATCTGATTGAAGATAAGCTGACGAAGAAGAGCGCCATCTAATCTCAATTTCTGATGAAGCAAGTACTCCAAAATCGAAAAACAGGCCGACCATTTGTGGGCGAAGTTCCTATACCTGCTTTACAGCGCGGTCGTGTTTTAGTGCGCACCGTCGCTTCGCTGATAAGTGCCGGAACTGAACGCATGGCGGTGGAGCTCGTTAGTAAAGGCTTAGTCAACGAAGCTCGTCAACGACCCGATCTCGTCAAAGCTGTGGTCCAGAAAGTTAAGAGCGAAGGTCTGCTAAATACCTTTGCTTCAGTGCGCGACAAGATGGCTGCGTCATCTACGCTGGGTTACAGCGCTGCCGGCATAGTGATAGCCGTTGCCGAGGATGTGAAAGAATTTCAAGTCGGCGATCGCGTAGCTTGTGCGGGTGTTGGTTTTGCTTCCCACGCAGAGGTGTTGTCGGTACCGAAAAACCTCTGCGTTCATCTGCCAGAAAAGGTAGGCTTTGAAGCGGGTGCGTTTGGAACGCTTGGTGCAATTGCTTTGCAAGGAGTGCGCCTGGCCGAGCCAACACTTGGCGAGTCGATTGTGGTAATTGGCCTCGGTTTAGTGGGCCAATTAACCATTCAACTTTTGAAGGCGAATGGCTGCGCTGTGTTTGGCCTCGATCTCGATCCGGCACGTGTGAAGCTTGCACTGGATTTGGGAGCTGACGAAGCAGCTGTTTCAAATGACGAGTCAGCGAAGCTGATTGAAGCATGGACTCGGGGACGAGGAGCTGATGCAGTTCTAATAACTGCCGCAACTGATTCGGATCAGCCGATCGAATTGGCTGCAAAGGTTTCGCGGCTAAAGGGGCGAGTGGTTGTTGTCGGGATGACAGGTTTGAATATTCCGCGCCAGCCATTTTTTTCGCGTGAGCTTAAACTTGTTATTTCGATGTCGTATGGTCCAGGTCGTTATGATCCCGAATACGAAGAACGAGGACAAGACTATCCGCTCCCTTATGTTCGCTGGACGGAAAAGCGAAACATCGAAGCTTTCGTTGAGTTGATTCAATCGGGAAAGATGGATGTTGAGCGACTAATAAGTCACCGCTTTCCGATCGATGCTGCTGAACGTGCTTATCAATTGATCTCGGGCAACCTCAACGAGCCCTACCTCGGAGTAATACTCAATTACGACCCTGAAGTACCGATTTCCAGTCGGATCAGTTTGAGTGATTCACGTCCAAACGAACAGACGATCACCGTCGGCGTCATCGGCGCTGGCGGTTATGTTCCAGCGATGTTGTTACCTCATTTCAAAAGCTCGGGCGTTAGCTTTAGATCGATAGCAACGGCATCAGGTGTTTCGGCTCACGACGTCGGGAAGCGGTTCGGATTTGAGTTTGCAGTTTCGAGTGCTGAAGAGGTGCTTGACGATCCGAAGATAAACCTGATTGTGCTAGGTACTCGACACGATTTGCATGCAGATCTTGCAGCTAAAGCGTTGTCGAGCAACAAACATGTCTTTGTAGAAAAGCCATTAGCCTTGTGTGACGCCGAGCTTGATCGTGTCGTCGAGGCAGCTACCAAATCATCCAGCAAATTGATGGTTGGTTTTAATCGTCGGTTTTCTCCGCTAGCACAACAGGCAAAAGCGTTTTTCAGCGAACGCAATGGCCCGCTGTCAATTCTCTACCGAGTGAATGCCGGTAAGGTTCCGAAAGAGCATTGGATCCAGAATGAGAATGAAGGTGGGGGGAGGATCGTCGGAGAAGTTTGTCACTTCATCGATTTCATGACATTCATCACCGGGGCCCGGCCAGTTTCTGTGTTTGCCGAAGCCGTGAGCGCAAAATCTGACAAAGTAATTGATGCTGATTCTGTTTTTGTTACGCTTAAGTTTTCAGATGGCTCAAACGGAAGCATTGCGTACCTGGCCGAAGGAGACAAGGCGCTGGCAAAAGAAAGAATCGAGATTTTTGGTTCTGGTTCCTCGTTTGTCCTGGATGATTTTAAGCGGGCGACAAGCTACAAAAATGGAAGCGAGAATCAGATAAATTTGAAAGGGCAGGACAAAGGACAAGCTGAACAGATTCGTGCTGTGTGCGCGAGCTTACTTAATGGTGGGCCTGCACCGATCAGTTTTGAAGAGTTGGTTTCGACTACAAGAACAACATTTCGGATTTTGGATTCGTTACGGGAAAAGTTACCGATGGCGGTGGAAATGTAGTCTGTCAAACTTCGTACTTTGAGCTTAGTGCTTTGTACTTTGTGCTTCGGACTTACTACTCACCGGGACTCTACCAAGGCGCGCGCAGAACAAAGAACAAAGCTCTAAGTACAAAGTACAAAGAACAAAACACTAATCACTCCTTCCCAAACCTTTTCCAATGTGTGGCATCGCCGGCATCGTTACTAAAGAACCTTCTCAATACATAGGCCCCATGCTTCAAAGTATCGAGCATCGGGGCCGCGATGATCAGGGTGACTGGGTTTCTGATCCAATCGACGACATTGGCAATCGGGTTTGTTTTGGCCATCGTCGATTATCAATTATCGATACTACTTCCGGCGGTCACGAACCGATGTTCTCCCCGGATGGACGCTATGTCCTGACTTTCAATGGGGAGATCTACAACTACCGCGAACTCCGTGAACTACTTCGCCGGCTGAATCATGACTTTAGGACAGACAGTGATGCCGAAGTCTTGTTGAGTGCGTTCGCCGAGTGGGGCACCGACTGTTTGACTCGACTCAATGGCATGTTTGCATTTGCCATTTGGGACAACAAGGAACGTTCGCTCACGCTTGCTCGTGATCACGTCGGGATTAAGCCGCTCTATTACGCGCATGTTCCAAAAAGTCAGACTTCACCAGGTTGTTTTGCGTTTGCCTCAGAAATCAAAGCCATCCTCGCAACAGGTCTGATTACAGCTTCGATCGATCCTGAAGCACTCAATCAGTTCTTAACCTTCCTTTGGTCTCCGGATCCCAACACGCTATTCGCTGGAATCAAAACCGTTCCGCCTGGACACTGGCTGCAGTTTCATGATGGCGAGGTAAGTTGCAAGCAGTGGTGGGACGTTTCATTTGATTTCATAGAAGAAGGAAAGAATGAGAACTGGTGGCGCGAAAAGGTGCTCGAGACTTTTGACCGTGTCGTGAAAATGGAAATGATTGCGGATGTGCCGCTGGGAGCGTTTCTGTCGGGAGGTATAGATTCCTCGGGCATCGTAGCGATGATGAGTCGTCATAGTGACGGACGACCGATCAGCACTTACACCGTTGGTATTTCCAGTGAAGATCTTCGTTACGACATCATTCCCGATGACGTTCGTTGGGCACGGCGAGTGAATGAGCAGTTGCAAACTGACTATCGCGAGATCATGTTGCAACCAGCTGTTGCAGACCTCTTGCCGAAGTTGGTTTACCACATGGAAGAACCGCCAATTGACATGGCTATTCCTACATATCTGATTTCCAATGCGGCTCGTGAGACTTTGACCGTGATGTTGTCAGGCATGGGCGGTGACGAAGTATTTGCCGGATACCCACGACAAATGGCTATGAAGATCGCGTCGGCATTTGATCCAGTTCCACAGCTGTTACGTCGTCCCTTGATGAAAACTGTTGCGCAAACTCTGCCGGGAGGTTTGCCAGGAAAGCTGACTGCGCCCTTACGAAATGCAAAGAAGTTTGCTCGTAGTGCCGCACTCGACTTCGAAGATCGTTACTTGGGATACGGAACTTATTTTACAAATCAAGCGAAACAACAAATGTATTCAGACGATTGGCGTTTCATGACGAGTGAGCTCGATCCTTATGTGAAGCATCGTGAGTATTTCAAGCGTTTCGAGAAGGCAGATCCTCTGAATCGTTTGTTGTACGTTGATTTGAAAACTTTTCTACCGTGTTTGAATTTGATGACGACCGACAAGATGTCGATGGCGGCAAATCTTGAAGTGCGCGTACCGTTCTTGAACCGTGAGATGATCGAGATGGCGGCGCGTATGCCGGCGAGACTGAAGCTTAAAGGTCTCAAGCGGAAATATATTTTGAAGCGGGCGATGGAGACTGTCTTACCCGCTGACGTAGTGTGGCGGAAGAAGGCGGGTTTTGGAGCTCCAATTCGCTCGTGGCTGCGTGGTCCACTAAAGCCGCTGGTGAACGAGCTGCTTTCCGAAGAGACGATTAAGCGCCGGGGAATATTTCGACCTCGGGAAGTAAAAGCGGTGATCGACGCAAACTTATCTGGCAGGGAAGACAACAATCTGCAGGTTTTTCAATTATTAGGACTCGAGCTATGGCAACGCGCGTTTATTGACTGAAGAAACGAGGAACTATCAGCAGATTACGCCGATTACGCAGATTTTTTGGTATAGCCGCCAAGATGACCTCGGCGATTCAAATCGGCGGAATCGACGTAATCTGCGGTAACCTTCTCGCGCCGTCTCTCAGCCCCCGGATTTGATTGACAACACTGGTTAACGCCGTTTAATCTGCTTACCAGTCAGGTCTTAAGCCTGATAGTCCAGCCGAGTCCTCACGGCCTCGAGTTAAAACTGCAGTACCGCTCCCAGCCATGATTTCACGCGAGGAAATCAAGTTAACTCCCGACTCCACGATACTTTCTGAAGCATCGCCAGGACTTCGTGTGCTCCTTGCTGAAGATGACCCTGCCCTCAAGAAATACCTTGAAATCGTTCTGCGCCGGGCCGGTTATACCGTTTTGTCTGCCGCCGATGGATTGGAAGCGATGAAGTTTTTGTTGACGGTTGGGGCGGACCTTATCGTCACGGACGCGGTGATGCCCAACCTGAATGGATATGAGTTATGCCGTTTTGTAAGGAGCAGCGAACGCCTGGCAGGTCTTCCTATTGTTCTTCTCACTGCCCTCGACGTACAAAACGCTGATGCCGAGTTAGCAGATGTCTTTTTGTCAAAACCAGTATCGCCCGAACAATTGTTGGAGTCTTTGGCAGAGCTGGCTAATCGGGAATAGGACCTATAGGACCTATAGGACATATTAGACCCATAGGACCTATTACTCAGCACTCCAATAATCTCAGGGACAAGAAAAATCAGCAATCAGCAATCAAAAATCAGCAATCGTTAGACGGTCGCTCCAGCAGAGCTGTTTAGCAAATGATCGAGTGGCGTAAACGGTATGTCTTGTGCCGATGCAACTGCAGCATACGTACAATGACCGCTGTAGGTATTTACGCCTTCCTTCAAACCGTTGTCGCTTTGAATCGCATCAAAGAAGCCCTTGTTAGCGAGCTTTAGCGCGTAAGGCAAAGTCGCGTTCGTTAATGCAAACGTCGAAGTGCGTGGAACAGCTCCAGGCATATTCGCAACGCAATAATGCAGTACGCCTTCGACGTAGTAGGTTGGATTCGAGTGCGTGGTTGGGTGAGTCGTTTCAATGCAGCCACCCTGGTCCACCGCTACATCGACGACAACAGCTCCGTTGGGAACGTCTTTCAGCATTCTTTGCGTGATCAGTTTTGGCGCAGCTGCTCCCGGTACAAGTACAGCTCCGACGATTAAATCAGCCTGAGAAATTGCGTCGTGGATCATGTAGGCACTTGAAGCCAAGGTCGAAATCTTCGATAAAAAGATGTCGTCCAGTTCGCGCAGACGATCCAGATTGTTATCGATGATCGTCACGTGAGCGCCCATTCCCACTGCCATCTTTGCGGCATTCGTTCCGACAACGCCACCTCCAATGATCACGACTCGTGCGGCCGGAACCCCTGGAACACCACCAAGCAGGATTCCGCGTCCACCACTCATCTTCTCGAGGTAGTGAGCTCCTACTTGAATTGCCATCCGGCCTGCTACTTCTGACATTGGCGTTAAGAGCGGCAAGGTTCCCCGTCTATCGGTGATCGTCTCGTAGGCAATGCCAGTGACTTTGCGTTCGACAAGCTGCTTTGTGAGTTCTTTGTCTGGAGCGAGATGGAGGTATGTGAAAAGTAATTGCCCTTCGCGCATGCGTGGATACTCAGGCGCAATCGGCTCCTTCACTTTGACGATCATGTCGGCTTTGGCCCAGATCTCATCCGGAGAATCCAGGATTTTTGCGCCGGCTCGCTCATATAAAGAATCTTCAAAGCCAGATCCTTCACCGGCACTTTTTTCAACAATAACTTCGTGCGCCGCTTCATGAAGTGCGCGCACACCGGCCGGGGTAAGGCCGACTCTATATTCATTATCTTTGATTTCTTTCGGCAGACCGACAATCACGGTGTTAATCCTCCGGTTTAATAAGACTCTTAAATTGCAAATAGGGCTTTTACTGAGGCGACTCGACAGCGTCAATCTGCGCTCGTTGCAGTTTGCCGCTGAAGTCTACATAAATGGACTTCCATTCAGAGAAGATATCCAGGACTTGTGTTCCGGCTTCGCGATGACCATTACCAGTGGCTTTTGTTCCACCAAACGGAAGATGAACTTCGGCACCGATCGTAGAGGCGTTGACGTAGAAGATGCCGGTGTAAAGATCGTTCATCGCGCGGAAAGCTCGATTGACGTTTTGCGTGTAGATCGCGGCTGACAATCCGTACCTGACTCCGTTGGCAATTTGAACCGCGTCTTCGAGCGAGTTCGCCGGAATCACAGTGGTAACTGGTCCAAAGATCTCTTCCTGCGCAATGCGCATATCCGCCGTTGCGTCGGAAAAGACAGTCGGCTCGATGAAGTATCCGTTTGCATAGTCGCCGCGCGTTAGTCGCTTGCCACCACACGACAGAGTTGCACCGTCTTCGTCACGACCAATGCGGATGTAGTTCATTATTTTCTCAACCGCATCGCCGTTAATTACAGGCCCAACATCAGTCTTCGGATCCGCTCCGTTGCCGACTCTTAAACCTTTTGTTGCGTCAACCAGTTTTTTAACGAATTGCTTGTACACCTTCTTATGGACGATCAACCGCGAAGAGGCCGTACATCTTTGTCCAGATGTACCAAAGGCGCCCCAAATGGCGCCTTCAATTGCTAAATCCACGTCTGCATCGTCCATGACGATGATGGCGTTCTTGCCGCCCATTTCGAGCGAACAGATCGCGTTACGTTCAGCGCAGGCCGAAGCAACAATGCGGCCAGTTTCGGTAGAGCCGGTGAAAGAAATCAATCTTAGCGCGGGATGATTTGTCATCGCTGCGCCAACGGTTTCCCCAAATCCAGACACCATGTTTACAACGCCTGGAGGGATGCCTGCTTCTTCACATGCCTTAACGAGATTGTAAGTCGAAAGAGGAGTGTCCTCAGCGGGTTTGATCACGACGGTATTGCCGCAGATGAGTGCGGGAATCAGTTTCCATGATGGAATCGCCATGGGAAAATTCCACGGTGTAATCAATCCACATAAGCCAACTGGCTGCCTGACACACATCGCGAATTTGTCGCGCATTTCAGCCGGAGTAGTGAATCCATGAAGTCGTCGTCCTTCGCCTGCGGTGTAATAGGTACAGTCAATTGCTTCCTGCACATCGCCGCCAGCTTCCTTAAGGACTTTGCCCATCTCACGGGTCATGTCAGCGGTGTAACGCTCTTTGTCGCGAATGAGTATTTCGCCAAGACGAAAGAGCAACTCCGCGCGTTTTGGTGCTGGCGTACTGCGCCAACGATCAAAGGCTCCCTGTGCCGCGTTCACAGCGGCATAAATGTCATCTTTAGTTGAAAGTGGAAAGCGACCAACAACATCGCGTGTATCGGCAGGGTTGATGTTCTCAAACATCTCTCCTGACTCACTGCCGACCCATTCTCCATTGATGTAGTTTTGATAAGTTGTTACGGAAGTGCGCGAACTCGTTCGTGCCGCTTGTTTGGTGCTGTTTTTGCTAATTGCTTTTTTTGCCTGAGCCATGATGTTGTGTCGGGTATTTCTTCAATGTGAGTTAGCTCGCCGTAATTTCAGTATTCGACGAGCTAACTCACATAACCTTATTGATATGTAAATTGGACGATCACTGGCTGTAGCCGAACGCCCTTAGAATCCGATCGAACACTGGTGACATTAAGGACGATTGGATCTCCAGTCTTGAGGCCGGAAACTACTCGTTGAAAATCTGCCAGTGTGTTTACCGGTATACGGTTAATGCGATTAATCACATCACCCTCAACTAACGCCGGAGCGTTAGAGGGGGGAACGCGAATTTCTGCCACCAAACCATTCGCATCGATGTCCTTAACGAAAAGACCGCGAACTCCCGTCAAGTGTCTTTCGGCAACAAGTTGCGGTGTAAGTTCCGCTAGCGTAATTCCTAAGTGCAATGCGTTGCCTTTAGGATCCGCATCTTTCGTTGTGGGCTTAGTTGGTTCAACCCAGTCTCGCAATCCTAATTGCGGACGTTTACTTAGAACTACAGTGGCAGTTTTCTTCTCGAGTTTTCCCTCGACGTCTCTGAGGTAAACAAGCGTGGTTGATTGACCAACAGGAGTACTCGCCACTCTTTGGATTAGATCCTGAGCATTGCTTACTGGAGAGCCTTCAAACTCGATAATGATGTCGTTGGCTAGAATTCCAGCTTTTGCTGCTGGAGTTTGGAGCCCATTCTCAGTCGGCGTTACAGAAGTGACAATGGCACCTTTCGCTTCCGGCATTCCATATACTTTCGCAAATTCTTCATGAACGGAATCCAAAGTGATTCCCAGGAAGCCTCGCTCAACTGTGCCGTGGGCAACCAACTGCTTGTAAACAAAGTTAGTTTCATTTGCCGGTAGTGCGAAACCGATGCCGTTGTAATCACCAGTCGACGTAGCAATTTGAGAATTCATTCCAATCACTTCGCCACGCATGTTGACGAGCGGACCGCCACTGTTTCCCCGGTTAATAGCAGCGTCAGTTTGCAGGAATCTTTGGAAGACGTTGAAGTAGGGGCTCTCCCGTTCCTTCTTGGAAATAATTCCTGCGGTCACTGTTTGATCCAGGCCAAACGGAGAACCCATCGCCAACACCCAATCACCAACTTGTGCCGCGTTTGAATCACCAAGGGTTACGGTAGGCAGGTCTCTTGATGCATCGATCTTGATGACAGCGACGTCGGTATCGGGATCCACACCGACCTTTATTGCTCGAAACTTCTCACCTGACTGAAGGCCGACGATGATGCGTGTCGCATCATCGATAACATGGTAGTTGGTCAGGATGTAACCCTTCGGGCTTACGATAAAGCCGCTGCCAACACCACGAGTTGGCCGTCGTTGTTGTCGCCGAAACATATCCAACAAGGGATTGTTGACCGAAGAATCCTCATCCTTTTCGTCAGTGTCCTTCTCGGTGACTTCGCTAGGAGCCTGGAGAGTTTCGATGTTAACTACTGCGGGCTCAACGCGACGGGCAATCTCCGCAAATGACGCTGACAGCGCTTCGGGTGCGCGTGCAATCTGAATCTCGCTTTGGGCTACAGTTGGTCGGCCAGACAACATTGCACCGATGCCGATGCCGGCCAGCAAACAGGCCACTGCCAGTGCGGCAATCCAGATTCGCAACTTTCGGAGAATTGTTCTTTCTTGTTCGTTGGTATTGTTCTTCGGGACGTCAAACATAAACTTCACCACCTTCGAAATAGCCCGCGGCTTATTGCTAACGCCTTCGAATTAAAGCTCAAAAGTATGAGCTTCGAGACGCATTGAAAGGGGCT